>NZ_JAHHPN010000811.1:0-1708 GCF_024606325.1 Endozoicomonas sp. ONNA1 | reverse complement strand
GTTCAGCACATAATTAACCACTCACATCCCGCTGCACTTCCTGAACGAAGACAGCTGTGTAGGTGTGAAAGCCGGTGGCGCTATCACTCACGCTCGTGTTGAAGTAGAAGTTAAATGTCTGCCTGCTGACCTGCCTGAATTCATCGAAGTTGATATGGCGGATGTTGAGTTGGGTGGTCACATCCACCTGACTGACCTGACCATGCCTGCAGGTGTTGAGCTGGTTGCTCTGCAGCAGGGTGAAGGCCACGATCTGGACGTTGCTTCTGTTCAGTCTACCCGTGGCGGTAAAGAAGAAGCTGAAGAAGCAGCTTCTGAAGAAGAAGGCGGCGAAGAGTAATCAGCTTTTTTTATGGTTCGGGGCTGTATATGCAGCTCAGGGCTATGGAGGATGTTATGGCGAAGGATCACTCGATCAGGCTGGTTGTCGGACTCGGCAACCCTGGTGCTCAATACGATGATACTCGCCATAATGCCGGCTTCTGGTACGTGGAGCAGTTGGCCCGGGCCTACGGTACCAGCTTGCAGCCCGAGAAGAAATTTTTTGGTTTAGCTGCCCGCGTTACCATCGGTGGACAGGATGTCCGTCTGCTAAACCCGACCACATTCATGAATCGCAGTGGTCAGGCGGTGGGTGCGATCAGCACCTTTTTCAAGATTCCTTCCCAATCTATTCTTGTTGTTCACGATGAGCTGGATCTGCCTGCTGGTATCGGTCGTCTGAAGCAGGGCGGTGGGCACGGTGGACATAACGGTCTTCGGGACATTATTTCAGCATTGGGAAATAATAAAGACTTTCTGCGTTTGCGTCTGGGTATTGGTCATCCGGGCGAGAGTAAGGAGGTGGTTAATTATGTGCTGAACAAGCCTTCCGTGGCGGATCGTCAAAAGATCGACTCGGTGATCGACGAAGCCATCCGCATCTCTCCAGAAGCCTTCAATGGTGCTCGTGCCAAGGCCGTTCAAGAGTTACATACCTTTAAAGCCTGATTTTACGATGGCTTGATATCCAGTTTGGGGATTGGCCAGTACTCTCTGTCATTGCGCATGTTTTCTCCCCGTTTCAAAGCCTGATCCACCAGTTTACAGATCAGGATGTCAAAGGGTATTCCTGCGTGTCTGGCACCGTCTGGAAACAGGCTGGTGGGTGTCATTCCCGGCAGGTTGTTCAGTTCTGCAAATACCGGCTCTCCTGATTCCGGAACGATAAAGTCAGAACGACTCAAGTCCTGACAGCCTAAAATCTGGTGTGCCTTGAGTGCAATCTGTTGAACTTTCCGACACTGATCCTCCGAAATTCTGGCGGGGATCACATGATCACTGAGGCCCGGTGTATAGCGGTGAACATAGTCATACCAGGCACCATCTGGTGTGGTAATTTCGGTAACGGGCAAAACCTGGTAGTCGTCATCCAGATGGAGAACGCCGGCAGTGATTTCCCGACCGGTGACAAACTCTTCGACCAGGAGTTTTTCATCCATTTGCAGGCCGGTTCTCAGTTTACTCATCAGGTCTTCATAGCCCACGGCAAACTGGATACCAATACCGGAACCCTGACCTGATGGTTTGATGATGACCTTATGTCCAAGGGATTCGATACAGTCGAGGGTGGCGTCTTCACAGTTCTCATTACGATAGACGACTCTGTCCTTAGCCATAGGGATGCCGACAGATTGCAGCAGGCGTTTGGTAACCACCTTATCCAGAG
>NZ_JAHHPN010000810.1:0-1308 GCF_024606325.1 Endozoicomonas sp. ONNA1 | reverse complement strand
TGAGAGTAGGTCATCGCCAGGCATTGAATAAAGCAAAACCCCAGTTGAGTGATCGACTGGGGTTTTTGTAATTTTGCTCCTTTAATACTCATCTCACCCGATCTCCCCGGCCTCTTCCCGTCGCAGTCATTAAAATATATTTAAAATAATCCTGCAGAGTTAAGGAGCGGATCATCTGGCTGTCTGTTCTGGCAAGCAGTTCAGGGGTAGACATATCAATCTGTCTGACTTGCGCAAGACCGGTGACGCCGGGCAGCACATTATACACTCCGAGTTGTTCACGGGCTTCAATCAACTTTTTCTGATTAAAGAGATTAGGTCTTGGGCCTACCAGACTCATATCGCCAACCAGAACATTCCAGAGCTGTGGCAGTTCGTCCAGTTTGGTTTTACGTAAGAAGCGACCCAGTGGCGTAATGGATGAGGAAGGGACAAGATGACTGGCAACAGAGATAGTATCCACTTGCATGGTACGGAACTTCACAAGCACAAACGGCTTTTTATAACGGCCAACCCGTTCCTGGCTGAACAGGGGAGAGCCAGTATCGAGAAAACCCATAATATAAATCACCAGAAGTAAAGGCGAGCTGAGAATAAGACCGAGTAAAGCCAGCAGGCAATCGAGGAAACGATACACTTCATTTTTTACCTGGAGAATAGGCCAAAACGGTAGCCCGAATACCCTGTTTGACAGGATAGGGCGATTGCCAGCCTAAAAGGTGGATTGCCTTTGTAGTATCAAGCTGTAAATCACCAATCAGCTTGTCTACGTTTAAATCTGTAGACGATATAAGCCATTGTCTCGCAATATAATGTTTATTTTCTCATCCAGGAGCGAATCATGAGTAAGGACGATTATTTAGAGCATATTGAAATTGATCAGGCAAAACGTTTTGGAAAACCTACCGTAAAGGGCACCAGAATAACGGTCACTGACATACTCGAAATGTCGGTAAGTGGGTATGACGCAAGCAGAAATATTGGATGAATACCCTAATTTTCTGGCAGAACAGATTAAGGCTGCGTTGCTTTACGCAGCCACGGAAAAATTATGAAAGTCCCTGTCCAGTAAGCACTTCAGCCAGATAGCGTGTACTTATAGCTGCTTTCTTTTGTTTTCTCTTCAGACCTGCTTTGAAGGTTTTCTTGTTGTCCAGTAGATTGAATGCAATATGTCTAAAGCCTGCTAAAATTTCTGCTCCGACATTTCCTCGGATACGACACTCGTCTTCTCTCATCGCAACATCGAGTTACCAGTGAAGCTTATTCTCGATGTGTCACTCTGCCATTGGTTCAGCTTCTCCAAAG
>NZ_JAHHPN010000070.1:0-1329 GCF_024606325.1 Endozoicomonas sp. ONNA1 | reverse complement strand
CCTTCTGAAGGGATTAGTAAAGTAGAAGATATGCTGCGTGGCACCATTGAGATTGAATGGTCTCAGGTGGATATGCAGGTTCTGGTTAAAGCGGACGGTATGCCTACTTACCATCTGGCTAATGTGGTCGACGATCACCTGATGGGGATTACTCACGTCATCAGGGGTGAGGAGTGGATCAGTTCTGCCCCTAAGCACCAGCTGCTTTATCAATACTTTGAGTGGGATATGCCAAGGCTCTGCCATATGCCGTTGCTGCGAAATCCTGACAAGAGCAAGCTGTCCAAACGTAAGAATCCAACCAGTATTACCTATTACCGGGATGCCGGTTACCTGCCAGAAGCGTTGCTGAACTACCTGGCTCGTATGGGCTGGTCGATGCCGAATGAGCGTGAGAAGTTTAACCTGGAAGAGATGGTTGAAAACTTTGACATCCAGCGTGTCTCTCCGGGTGGGCCAATTTTTGATCAGGAAAAACTCTCGTGGCTGAATGCCAGCTGGATTCGTGAAGAGTTGAGCACCGAACAATTTGCCGATCGCCTTCATAAATGGCTGCTCAACAGTGATTATATTATGAAGTTCCTGCCATACGCTCAGAGTCGTGTAGAAACTTTGGCTGACTTTGCTCCCATGGCCAGCTTTATGTTCTCTGGCATGTTGGAACTGTCAGAAGAAGACTTTGTGCATAAAAAGCTTGAGCCGGCTGAGGTAAAGAAAGTGTTGCAATTCACTCTTTGGAGGCTGGAGCAGCTCAGGCAATGGAATAAAGAAAACATCTTTGCTGAGGTGAAAACTCTTGCCAAAGAGATGGGGCTGAAGCTGGGTGATTTTAATCCTCCTATTTTTATTGCTATTGCTGGCACACCCAACTCCTGGTCGGTGATGGACTCCATGGCCATTCTGGGTGCAGACATGACTCGTGCTCGTCTGCGTCACGCGGTCAATGTTCTGGGTGGATTGTCCAAGAAAGAAACCAAGCGTTTTGAAAAAGAGTTCAGAGCGCTGGGAGCTGAGTTTGAGTAAATCTGGCTCATTCCTCTCAGAAAAAGCTGGATTTTTCCGGCTTTTTCTTCATCAGGGGTAGAAGGTTTGTGCGAGGCTTGGGTGATAAAGCGTCCAGCGAAAAAAAACTATATAACTAACTGCTTCGATTAAACATTTTTTCATAAGTGAGCTTGACAGTTCAGGGGGGCATCCATATCATTCGCCCTGCGTTTCGGGGTAGCCAAATAACCTCTCAGAAAGAGAGGGGTGAGCCGAATCATTGAGAACTTTTTTGGGGCTATAGCTCAGCTGGGAGAGCGCAACACTGGCAGTGTTGAGGTCAGC
>NZ_JAHHPN010000809.1:0-1022 GCF_024606325.1 Endozoicomonas sp. ONNA1 | reverse complement strand
CACCTGGACTGAGTAAAAAGGTGGACAACCTGGACATGGGTGGGGATCAAAATGGTTTCCACCCTGTCTTTAATATTAGAAATTGAGGATCAGGAAAGTTAGATTAATGATACGGAGATAGACTGATATCTGATCCTTCCATAAACAACCAATGGTAAAAAATGAACGAGAATGTAATCATAACAGTTGACAAGAATCTGAAAGACGAAATAGAAATACACACTGCCAATATTAGGAGTGCCATACAGGGTATGGCTAAAGCATGGTTAACAATTGCCATCAACATCAGGGAACTGAAAAGTAAAATGGACGGAATTGGAGACAGGAAAACAAACTGGAAAGCATATACAGATACGGAATCCTGTGGGGATTTTTGTGAGTCAAGGCTTCAATTGAGTGACAAAGCGGTGTACCAATACCTGAGTGGACTCGAGTTTATTGAGAATAATAGACCCGAGATAATTGAAGCTTATAATAAGAGTGATCAAGGGGTGTTATTGCCCGATTATACAAAGGAACGGTTGCTAGCAGCAAAGGAAGAGGATCTGCATTCCAGATCAGAGAAATCGTTCCAGTCTGTGACCGATAAAGTGTTTGATAATTCGATCAGCAGGAGAGAATGAGAAAAGGAAATTAAGGAGATATTGAAACCCACTCCATCAAGTGAAAGTGAGCAAGTAATTGAAGCCGACGTTGAGATTGTAAAACCATCGATAGCTGAGAATATGTTGAAAAATGCAAGCGCAACATTATTGCCACATTTGGAGAAAGGGGACACTCAGGCAGTAGGGAAATGGGTAAGTGAATTACTTGAAAAGGCTAAGGGAAAAACTTCTACCCGGGTAGAAAATCAGGGAATTAGACGCATTATTGTGGCTAACTCAGCAAAGGATAGACCATACACAGAGGAAGTGATAAAACGTGCTAGGAAGATCAATCCTGAAATCGATGTAATCTTTGCAGGATCGAGAGATGATAAAGATTGTTTGAAATTCCCACCACAGTTGAATCCTCATGGTAAA
>NZ_JAHHPN010000808.1:0-1092 GCF_024606325.1 Endozoicomonas sp. ONNA1 | reverse complement strand
TGAGAATCTTCGGCCAAAAGAGCGATGGATCATGGCAACCAAAAGGCACTTTCTCTCATGATGACGACGTCATAGCGCTCACCTTCAGCGCCAATGGCCTCTTCGTGTTGACCACCATTAACGATTACAAGGCGATAATCTACGGCAAGAAGAACGATGGAACATGGGAAGAAAAAGCGACTATTATCCATCATCGCTGTGTCAACTCAGCCACCTTCAGCGCCGATGGTCGCTATGTAGTGACTGCCAGTGGAGATCGCAAAGCGAAAATTTATGGCCGGTGCGACGATGGTTCATGGGTAGAAGAAACCATCATTCACCACGATCGTCCTGTCGAATCCGCCTTCTTCAGCGCCGATAGCCGCTATGTAGTGACCGCCAGTGAAGATGGCAAGGCGAAAATCTATGGCCGGAGTGACGATGGGTCATGGGCAGAAAAAACCATTATTTCCCACGACAAGGAGGTCTACTCGGCCAGGTTCAGCGCAAGTGGCCGCTATGTGATCACCCGTGGCAGAGACAACAAGATGAAAATCTATGGCCTGGACGACGGGTTATGGGAAGAAAAAACCACTATTTCCTACAATAGCTGGTTCTACTCAGCAGCCTTCAGCGCCAATGACCGCTATGTATTGACCGCCACTAAAGATCAAAAGGTGAGAATCCATGGCCTGGCCGACAATGGATCGTGGGAAGTAAAAGCGACTATTTCCCATGATGGCGAGCTCTACTCAGCCACCTTCAGCCCAGATAGCCGCTATGTATTGTCTGGCAGTGGCGATGGCAAGGCGAAACTCTATGGTCAGAAAGACGACAATGGATCATGGGAAGAAAAAGCCATCATTTCCCATGACAAAACAGTCGAGTCTGTCAAATTCAGCGCCGATAGCCGCCATCTGATCACCCGTAGTAGAGATAATACGGTGAAAATCTACGGTCAGAATGACGATGGATTATGGCAAGAAAAAGCCATCATCTCTCATCTTCGGAGTATCAGATCAGCCACCTTTAGCGTCGATGCCCGCCATGTGGTCACCGCCAGTTTCGATGGAACGGCGAAAATTTATGGTCAGAACAGCGATGGATCATGGG
>NZ_JAHHPN010000807.1:0-1067 GCF_024606325.1 Endozoicomonas sp. ONNA1 | reverse complement strand
GGTTTTTGCTTGCAACGACCCGTTTCACTTCGCCCCTGGGGTTAACAACATTGATTCGGTGAACACGGCCAGAGAGATCCCTCTTGAACGCGCCTTGCCCAACCGCCCCCCAAAAGGCCTCTTTGAGAGCGGGAGCAATCACCACCCCCAACACAGGGGTCCCACGCTCAATCAGGGCAATATTTACGGTGAATTCTCCAGTGCGCTGGGTAAAATCCTTGGTGCCATCGACGGGGTCAATCAGCCAGAAACGAAGCCAATGCCGGCGTTCGTCCCAGGGAATCTCTTGGCCCTCCTCAGAAAGGATCGGGATGTCGCTGCTGATGTTCCGCAACCCACGAACGATCACCTCGTGGCTGGCGATATCCGCTGCGGTGATCGGCGACTCGTCGCCTTTGAAGCTCACCTTGAAATCGGACTGATAGATATGAAGGACGCGCTCACTGGCCTCGTCGGCCACCTTGAGAACGTCGGAAAGAATGGTGTCGTAGCGCATCTGTACAGCTTCCTGCCTTAAGTCAAAACGGTCTGTCGTTGCATGGGCCATACTAACATTGCACGCATGGCTCACCAGAGGACTGACTGATGAAACTTCAATTCCTCGGCGCTACCGGTACAGTCACCGGCTCCCGCTATCTGCTTTCCGACGATAAGCACCGCCTGCTGGTGGACTGCGGCATGTACCAGGGCGTAAAAACTCTTCGTCGACGGAACTGGGCCCGATTCCCTGTAGAGCCTTCCAGTATCAATGCCGTTGTCCTTACCCACGCTCACATCGACCACACTGGCTATCTGCCGGCCCTGGTGAAGAACGGATTCAAGGGCAAAATTTACTGCACCACCGCCACCCACGAACTGTGCAAGGTACTGCTTCCTGACGCCGGCTTTCTACAGGAAGAGGATGCGAAATACGCCTTTCGCAAAAAGTTCTCCAAGCAAAACGCGACTTTATTAAGCTTCTCATCATGTGACGGATAATCTCGAGACCCAACCAGGGATGCGACCGTACATGTCACAAATGAGGTTATCGATGGACATACACGCCAAAATCATCGTTAATTTGAAAG
>NZ_JAHHPN010000806.1:0-1034 GCF_024606325.1 Endozoicomonas sp. ONNA1 | reverse complement strand
TGTAGACGTATTAAAAAGAAAGCAAATATAAGCTAGAGGTCAATAATTTCAGGGGTTTTCATGACTTTTACCTGCCCATCTATGCCAATCGCATATTTATGAATTTTCATCATCATCCATTTTCACGCACGCGTGGGAATACGTACAGCCTTCCTTGATGATGTGGAGCTTCACTGCTAGTTTAGTATTACTTATTTTCGATAGTAATACGGTGTTCTTATGCCTAAGTTGACCAGTAAAAGACAAGTAACCATACCTCAGGATGTCTGTAACAAACTGGGGCTTGTTCCTGGTGATACTCTGAAGGTTTTTGAGCGGGATGGAGTCGCTCATTTGGTAAAAATGTCTAGTGAAACACTCTCAGGTACATTAGCTTGTGTAAAAGTCACAGAGTCTGAATCTGCGGTAAACCAGGGTGATCTGGATTTTAAAGAAATTTTGAGAAAAAAAGCTGCCAGAAAATTCAGAGGTCAGGAATGATTGCTGTAGATACCAATGTGCTGATTCGCTATTTACTGCAGCCAGTGGACAGTCAAAACCCGCCTTGGCAAACTCAAAAGGCTGTCCTTACAATAGACTCTGCGGAAAAGGTTTTTTTGTCGGACATAGTATTGGCTGAAACCGAATGGGTGATGGAGGCTGTTTTTAATTTGACCAGAAATGATATCCATCCAGTGTTTTATGAGTTGGCAGCCAGTACCCGTTTTTTGTTTGAAGACTGGGAGGCACTCCAACGTGCCCTGATGGATTATAAAACTTATCCAAAAGTGGATTTATCCGACTGCCTTATTGCCAGACGAGCCCATAACAATGGGGCTGAAACACTCTATACGTTTGAGAGCAATCGTAAACTGGGTGCATTACCAATAGTGACCACTCTTACTGTTCGTCATTAAATGCTACAAAAAACGATTCCATACAAAGTGGCTAACTTAATAGAGCTTCGATTAAGTACCCTGCGGCAAAATCATGAAAGTGTCTGCCCAGCAAGGACTTCAGCCAGATAGCGTGTACTCATAGCGGCTTTCTTTTGT
>NZ_JAHHPN010000805.1:0-4288 GCF_024606325.1 Endozoicomonas sp. ONNA1 | reverse complement strand
CCTCAATTTCTTGCAATCCTCGCTACGGACGCTTAAGTCCGACAGGCTGCTAGCTATCAGAATAAGTCGGTAAGGAGCTTGAGTCCGGTTATGAAAAGACAGACGTACAAAACCTTGTAAAAAAAGTCAGTAGAGATTGTTTTAACCATCTTCATTCCAAGCCAGACACCCAGGGGGCAAACAGGCACTAACAAAGAGGACAGTAGCAGGTTGTTTGCGGTGAACTGGCCAAGGGCTGCATAGGCAGGGCACTTTATCAGATTGAGAGAGCCAAAAAAAATAGCCATGGTGCCTGCCAGAAATTCCTTTTCCAGCTTCAACGGTAGCATGTAAACACTCAGCGGTGGTCCTCCGGAGTGAATACCAAAGCTGGTGAAACCACTGACGGTTGACCAGAAAATACCGCTCAGTGTGCCGGGCTTATGGGATGAGTGAACGTAATCACCAAACCATTGGTTCAGGCAGAACAAGATGGCAATGATACCAATTATGCCTCTGATAGCCCGTTCACTCAGGGATGCAAATATCATCAGGCCCAGAAAAATGCCGAACAGACCCGGAAAAATAATGACCCTGAACACAGTCCAGTCTACGTGTTTCCGCCATCCCCAGACGGCGAATCCGTCCATGACTAACAGTAAGGGCAGGAGGATTGCAGCAGCCTGAACGGGAGGCATCGATATCGACATAAGAGGTACAGCAATCATCCCAAGAGCGTTACCCATGCCTCCTTTGCCTAATCCCGTAATGAGGACTGCCGGGATAGCCGTTATAAAGAAGGACAGCTCTGATGCTGATGACAGCGGTGGTGACAACATGGGGAAATGTCAGGTGAGGAGTTCGATTTCGTAATCCAGCATTTTATCCTTGTTGAACAGGTAGCGGCCGATAAAGTTCTTTTTCTTCATCAGCAGAGGTAACCAGTAGCGGTCATCCTCCCACATTTCATCGTAAGGAATATCTTTGATATGAAACCACAGGGGGATCGCCTCGTCGGTTTCTTCGGGAATACCATCATAGTCAGAAGCGGAAAAGGCGTAGACATGAATGGAGTAGCCGTCGACAAACTGGAACAGGCATTCACCATGAAAGTTCATATTCAGCGGGGTGACGTTGAGTTCTTCCTGAACTTCTCGCACTGCGCACTCCAACGTGGTTTCACCTTCTTCAAGCCTGCCGCCGGGCCCATTGATTTTGCCGGCTCCCAGTCCGCGCTTTTTGCGAATTAAAAGAATATGATCGTTTTTAATGATAAACGTCAGGGTAGCAGGATCTTGAGCTTTCCAGCTTTCCCAGTCGATGTCGGAGAGTGTTCTGGCGGTTATGGGCTGCATGTCAGACTTATGATTTGTCGATACCTCAGTTACTCATTATAAAGCAGAGCTGCTGGAGATGGGTTGTTAATTTTTCATTATTACCTGAGTTGTGACAATGGCAGTAATGTCAGAGTGTTGGACTTGAAAGCTCCGGTATCAATAAAGTGGGTATTGCCCAGAGTCGTAGGGTTTTCGACAATGGTGTGGCCACAGATAATATGGTCCACACCTTCAACCCAGTCTGTATTCCCGGTTTGTACTTTTGTTCTTGACCACATCAATTGCCGGGTCAGTTCAGGATTGCTTGCAATGCTCTCAGGATTCCAATGGTTTAATGGGTATTCTGCGTGACAGATCGCCAACTTGCTTCCGTCAGATTGCTCAACGAGTATCAGGTAGGGCAATGTATCTACCCAGTTGGCATACTCCTGCATTTGTTTTGTAGACACTTTAAGATGCCAGCGACCACCGTTGAGAACCCAGTCTGCCAGAATAGCTGATGACTCTGGGTTTCGGGCAATGGTCCGCAGGGTATCTTCGTGATTGCCGCAGACAGGATGGAACCAGGGTTCATGGATTAGGGAGAGGCAACCTGGCGAATCGGGTCCCCGGTCAATCAGGTCTCCCACACTGAAACAACGATCCAGCTTAAAATCAAAATCCACTTGCTCCAGGGTTTCGAACAGCAAGTCATACATGCCGTGAAGATCACCGATTGCGAAATCTCTTCCTGACAAGTTGGGGCCGAAGGTTTGAAGAAACATGATAGCTCCTTTGCAATCCATTGCTTCTGGAGTTCGAAGCAGGCAGGGGTTGTGTCAGATCCCTTTCAGAGTCGCCAAGCCCGTTTTTGGATCAATCTCTATCCCGGGTGGTGCTGACTTGAGTATAATCTTAACCTGTTTGTCATTGGCCAAGACTCTGAAAGACAACGGTGTACTTTTAGGCAGCTCGCCGGTTTTTCTAGCCAGGGCTGCGACGTCCAGAGCACTCAGGTAAAAAGGCAACACCTTCTCTACTGTTTCGGCCAGATTGCTGAGAATCAGAGCGTTAGCCATTAGCGCAGGTGCGTAAGTCGGTGTTGCGTAGTCGGTGGTCTGAAGCTGAGACTGAACATGATCGACCCAGCGTTTCTTTTGCTCTTTGGGCAACGTGCTGAAGGCTTTCAGCAACAGACTGCCTTCTTCCGGAGTAAACAATCTCATCATTGCAGCCAGAGCACCCAGAGCTTCGACTTCCTGAGTAGACAGCCCTTTATCGTTCGAGAGCTTCAGCCACTGGGCTCGCGCCGTCAGATAGGCAGGAATGGGATTAAAATCCGGATCTTTCTGAAGCTTGTCCAGTTCGACCTTGATCTGGTTCATTGCCCGGAAGGTATTCTCCGTCAGGTACAGGGAGCCTTTGGCACTGACATGCCCCCTGAAGCCGGCAATGTTATCTACCCAGTAGGCATACCAGAGGCTCAGGTCTCCAGGCTTCAGTTTGCCACTGCGAAAGCCCTCTTTCAGAGTGCTGTACATATTGAGTGAACCTTCGTTGTACATCATATGTCGCAGATGACTGTCTGACAGGAACACGATGGTGAATTTGTGACCGTCGGAACGGTATTTTCTGGCAATTTCTTTTGCCAGCGGGTAAATGCTGGTGGCTTTATCAGCGGTTACCGCAAGGAACCGAGTACTGTCTTCCGGTAGTTTGGTATCAAGAACTACCGACGCTCGCTCCCTGGCAGTTGGTGACAGGGTGACGGCACTGATTAACGCTGCGGCAGCCAGTGTTTCGTAAGACTCCTCATCGAGCCCGCGAATCAGCCCAGACAATTGGTTGAAGTGCTGAAGGCTCAGGACCGGCACAGCCAGATCTTTCTGGGGCAGAATGAAGGCATCGTAGTCCTTTTCTGTACCGGACTTCAGCAACTGGAGTGAATAAAGGCGGGACAGGGCACGAGGGATTTCCCAGTGTATGTCAGAGGGTAGCCGGTCCGCCGACATTTCCGGGGTGGCAACAGGGTTATCCATGACCCAGCTTAGCTGCTCAATCTGGCTACTGGTAATGTTCAGATCCTTGCCATAGGTGACACGAATGTATTCTCTGATCAGGTCGATGGCTTCATTGGCCTGAGCCTGCCAGCCAGTCAGAATCAGCAGTAAGAGTAAAAGAGGCTTCAGAAGTGTTTTCATAACTGAAAGGGCAATTGACCAAATGCCTAAGCATAGCAACAGGTATGAAGTTTGCTCCGAAGTTTTTGGATCCGGTTATGAAAATTTCGTCAAAAAACCTGCGTTGACTCTACCTATAGTTTTATATGAATATTTTAGGAACAGGGCACTATTCAGGAGAGGGTCGACATGGCGGACACCAGAGAGACCATCCGATCATTGTTTGATCGGCAGGCTGAAAACTACATTCAGCAGGACAGTGCTGGTATGCTGGGTCATTATGCACCGGAAGACGACCTGCTGTTCTGGAGCTCAGAAGGTGCTCAGATTAACGGTCATGAAGCTCTGAAATTCTGGTATGAAACCCTCTTCAACCAGTTCGAAATCCTGTCCGTCAAATACCGGATAGAGTCTGCCTGGGAAGGACCAGATCAGATTTCCTGCTGCAGTACCTGGCAGTTAGAAACCCGGCTCAGGGATGTAGAGTGGGCGGTGGTAGAACTACAGTTTCTGAGGGCGACACATATTTTGAGACAGTATCAGGGAGCATGGAAAATAGCTCATATCCACTCCTCTCCCATTGGTCAGGCCTCAGCCGATTTTCCCGCCAGCTGACGATCCCTGAAGCAGATAGGCATTCTTGTACTAGTCTTGAGTCACTCCACTTTTTAACCGTTCTGGTTGGGGCATGGTGCAGCGGGCTTTTCCCTGACTAACAGCAGTCAAATAAAATTGCAACAATCGCAAAATCAATTACGCTAGCAGCCTGTCGGACTCAATGCTGTCCTACTGCGGTTGCAATAAATTGGTCTA
>NZ_JAHHPN010000804.1:0-4409 GCF_024606325.1 Endozoicomonas sp. ONNA1 | reverse complement strand
CTTAAGTCCGACAGGCTGCTAGAAAAGAAAAACGGATATCAAGGCTCAGAGCGAGTATAATCGCGCGTTTTGATTGAAATGCATTTTCCGGGAGATATGAGTGTCCGGCCACTCACAGAAGAAAGCACTGTATGACGCTCTGGACCAATGCATGGTCAGGGATCGTTTTCCCATTCGCAGGCAGATTCAGAGACTGAAAACCAGCGATCAGGCGGCGATGGATAAGCTGCAGGAAAGAATCGCTTTTTCCACTTCCAGAGTTGAGGAAAGGCAACAGGCTGTTCCTGAGATTGAATACGATGAGGCGCTGCCAGTGGTAGCCCGTCGTGATGAGATCCGTGAAGCGATTGAAAAACATCAGGTCGTTGTTATTGCGGGTGAAACAGGTTCCGGCAAAACCACCCAGATTCCGAAAATCTGTCTGGAAGCCGGTCGGGGCATTGTTGGTCAGATAGGCCACACTCAGCCGAGAAGACTGGCAGCGCGTTCAGTCGCCAGCCGGATAGCGCAGGAGCTGAAAGTGCCTGTGGGTGAACAGGTAGGCTACCAGGTTCGATTCACTGATCATGGCAATCAGAATACCCTGATTAAACTGATGACCGATGGTATTTTGCTGGCAGAGATTCAGAATGATCGTTTCCTCAACCGCTACGATACCCTCATTATTGATGAAGCCCATGAGCGCAGCCTGAATATTGATTTCCTGCTGGGTTATCTGAAAATTCTGTTACCCAAAAGACCCGATTTGAAGTTGATTATCACTTCGGCCACCATCGATGTTGAGCGGTTCTCAAAGCATTTTGATCATGCGCCTGTCATTGAGGTGTCTGGCCGAACCTATCCCGTCGATGTCAATTATCGCCCCCTGGAAGATCTGGAACTGGAAGGTCGGGATGCGGACCTGAGGGCTCAGCAGGGCATATTGTCCTGTCTGCGAGATATAGAAGCGCTCGAACGTTCCGGCAATGGCGGACGTCTGGGGGATGTGCTGGTATTTCTCAGCGGTGAGCGGGAAATCCGGGAAACCAACAAGTTCCTCAAGGACGCCCGGCTGGCTCATACCGAGATTCTCCCTCTTTATGCCCGCCTTTCTGCGGCAGAACAAAACCGCATTTTTCAGCCTCATGGTGGTGGTCGAAGAGTTATCCTGTCCACCAACGTAGCGGAAACCTCCCTGACCGTACCGGGGATTCGATACGTTATTGACCCGGGTACGGCAAGAATTAGCCGTTACAGTGTCCGTTCGAAAGTTCAACGGCTACCCATTGAGCCGATATCCCGGGCCTCGGCCAATCAGCGAAAAGGTCGATGTGGTCGTGTAGCAGAAGGTATTTGCTACCGACTTTATTCTGAAGAAGACTTTCTGGGACGTCCTGAATTTACCGATGCCGAAATTCTCAGAACCAATCTGGCGGCGGTTATTTTGCAGATGCTCCGGTTGGGGTTGGGTGATATTGCTGCCTTTCCTTTTGTCGATGCGCCGGATACCAAGGCGATCAACGATGGTTTTAAGCTGTTGCAGGAGCTGGGTGCCGTCACCGAAAAACGTCGTATGACTCGCATCGGTCAGCAGATTTCCAGATTGCCGGTTGATCCCCGAATGGCCCGAATGCTGGTGGAAGCCGATAAAAACCGTGCTCTTGGCGAATTGCTGGTCATCACCAGTGCTCTGGCGATTCAAGACCCAAGAGAGCGACCGGCAGAGAAAAAGCAGGCTGCTGATCAGCGACACCGTGAACATTATCACGACGACTCGGATTTTATGAGTCTGGTTCAGCTCTGGAATACCTATGAAGAGCAGCGTCAGCAGCTGTCCCAGAACCAGTTGCGTAAATATTGCAAACAGCAGTTCCTGTCGTTTATGAGAATGCGTGAGTGGCGGGATCTGCACCGGCAATTAGCGCTGGCCTGTAAAGAGGTTGGTCTGAAAGTGAATGATGACGAAGCGAGTTATGCGGATATTCATAAATCCCTGCTGGCGGGTTTGCTTTCTCATCTGGGCAGCAAAGACGATGACGGGGATTATCTGGGTGCGCGTAACCGTCGCTTTTATATCTTCCCGTCATCAACACTGAATAAGCGCAAGCCCAAGTGGCTGATGACGGCTGAGCTGGTGGAAACCTCCAGACTGTTTGCCCGCACCAATGCCAAAATTGAGCCTCAGTGGATTGAGCCGCTGGCGGGTCATCTGGTCAAAAAAAATTATTTTGAACCCCACTGGGAGAAGAAAAGAGCTCAGGTGCTGGCGTTTGAGCAGGTGACTCTGTACGGCCTGATTATTGTGGGTCGTCGTCGGGTCGGTTATGGCGCTATTGACCCCGTGGTAGCCCGTGAGATTTTTATCCGGGAAGCTCTGGTAGAGGGGCATTATCAGTCAAAGGGCAAGTTCCAGTCCCACAACCTGTCGTTGATTCAGGAAGTGGATGAACTGGAAGCCAAGTCTCGACGCAGAGATATTCTGGTAGACCCGGAAACCCTTTATCAGTTCTACGATGAAAAGCTGCCCGCCAATATCCACAACGGAGCGGGTTTTGAAAAGTGGCGTAAGGAAGCTGAGAAACAGGATGCTCAGCGGTTGTACCTCACCAAAGAGTATCTGATGAGGCACGACGCCGGTGAGGTCACTGAGAACAAATACCCGGATTGTTTCCGCTGGGACGGACTGGAGCTACCACTGTCGTATCATTTTGAACCAGGTGCCCCGGACGATGGGGTAACGCTGACATTACCGGTACAGGCCCTGAGATTGTTGCCTAAACACCGGCTGGAATGGCTGGTACCCGGTATGCTTTACGACAAGTGTGTCGCCCTGGTCAGAGCCTTGCCCAAGGCGGTGCGCAAAAACTTTGTCCCGGTACCGGATTATATTCGGGGCGCTATGGAGTCCATGTCTGTTTGCGATGAACCCCTGACCGATATACTGGGACATCACCTGCATCGTATGTCCGGTGTGCGTATTCTCGATGAGCACTGGGACAGCCATGATCTGCCCGATCATTTGCAGATGAACTTCCGGCTGATGGATGAGAACGGCAAGCTGCTGGGACAGGGCCGCGATCTGACCAGACTCAAAGAACAGTTTGGTCGGGAGTCTGAAGACAGTATGCGCAGACTCACGGACAGTTCATTGGAGCAGGAAGGCCTGAAAGACTGGACTTGTGGTGAGCTGCCGGAAGAAATAACCCGTAAAGTGGGTGGTCTGGTACTTAAAACCTATCCGGCTCTGGTGGATCAGAACAGTTCAGTGGCCGTGAAACTGTTTGAGGACAAGGCCATGGCTGAAGCCACTCACCGCATGGGTGTGACTCGCCTGTTGCAGTTCAAACTGTCCAGCCAGTTGAAGTTTGCCTTGACGAAAATGACGCATCTGAAACAGGTGAAGCTGCTGGCCACAGGCATCATGCAAGCCAGGGTACTGGAGGCGGATCTTCAGGCGTTCCTCATTTCAGAGGTGTTTGTTGGTGATCCTGCCCTGTCATCTGCCAATAAGGGGCCAAGAGATGAAGCAGCTTTCAACGCTCTGATTGAAGAGCGAAAAGACCAGCTGGTGCCTTTTGCGCAAGAGGTGGATAACTTGCTGTTTGAGATTTTTCAGAAAGCTCACAACATCAGTAAACAACTGAAGGGCAACCTATCCTTTGACCGGGCTTTTTCACTGTCCGATATCAAACAGCATCTGGGTCAGCTGATCTATCCCGGTTTTCTCTGTGATGCCGGCATTGAGTGGCTCAGGCACTATCCAAGATTCCTCGAAGGCATTGAGGTAAGACAGGAGAAACTGCCTGCCCAGGTCAACAAAGACAGGGCCTGGTCAGAGGAGCTGGCTACCCTTTTTAAGGCTTGGGAAAAACGTAAAGCCATTCATGAGAAGCATAAAATGGTGGATGAAAACCTGATGCTTTACCGCTGGATGCTGGAAGAGTACCGCGTCTCACTATTTGCCCAGAAACTGGGAACCCGTTTCCCGGTATCCGACAAACGTCTGAGGAAGCTCTGGCAAGAGGTTCAGGAAATCTGATAAAAGTCGTTAACTCATAGTGACACGGATTGGCAGGGAGGCTATGTCCATGAAAAACCTTTTGAAGGGGGCTGTTTTCATTTTGGCTATTCTGGGGCTCGGGTTTACTGTTGCCAACGAAATGGATCTTTTTGAAGAACAGAATAATACTGATTCTGCGCAGTTCGACTTCGGCGAAGAAGATCTGCATCAGAATGAAACGACTTCATACCCGGAGCAGGACTTTGAATCAGAAGGCGAGGTCGAATATGAGGTCGAAGACAGAGAGTACGATGATGACGAATACAATGATGATTCTGACGAGGATGAAAGCGTTATAGAAGAGGGCTATTAGTTCTAGCAGCCTGTCGGACTTAAAGCTGTCCTACTGCGGTTGCAATAAATTGGTCTA
>NZ_JAHHPN010000803.1:0-2011 GCF_024606325.1 Endozoicomonas sp. ONNA1 | reverse complement strand
AAATAGGGCGTCCATATATTTAACTAATCCTCAAGTTTAGCTATTTTTCCCCTGTTTCCAATTCTTGCCGTTGTAGCAGTAGATCCCGTGACTCGAGCCCGAAGCAGCCAGATTAATTCAGGTTTGATTTCTTATTATCAACGCGTGTCTCGCTGTGTTCGTCGGCTGTGGACACTTAGTTTGTTATGATTTTTGCGATAGCAAGCTGTTTATTGCGATTATTGATCCCATCCAGCTTTCATCGTCTTTATCGGAATTGCAGTCGTATTTTCGACCTTGTGTCAGTATTTTGGTTTGAGTAGAGCGCGTGAACTGTGCGACAATGCTCTTGCCAAAGAGATTAAACAAGAATTATACGAGAATGGATTTCAAGCATGGCAGCATTACTTTTCTATAAAGACCCTGCACCACTCAACCGTGATCTTCACAAGGCACTCAGATATCAATCTTCCGGTGACTATTCATTTACGGATAGCGTAAATTCTGTACCACTGACCGGCATTGAGTTTTTTGAAGCCAGTCGTGATATGCCTGTACTTTTCAGTAAGGATGATGAAGGGCGTTTTTTTCCTCTGGCGCTGCTCTCACTCATGGATGCTGGCCATAAACAGCTCGATGGCGAAGGGCGCTGGGAGGACAGTTATGTTCCGGCCTTTGTCAGACGTTACCCTTTTGCTCTCACCGATGAGGGAACGGTGTGTTTTGACAAGGAATCCGCTCAAAGTGGCGGTGAAGAGGGCGAGGCACTCTTTAATGATGAAGGCGAGAACTCTGAAACCCTGAACAACATCATCCAGTTTTTGAACAACTATGACCAGCAGTACAAAAACACACGAGCCTATTGTGATGAATGCAGTGAGCTGGAGTTGTTCTCGCCCTTTAATCTTCAGGTCATGGCCGATAAGGATAATCCTCTGAGGCTGGAAGGGCTGTACGTCATTGATGAGAAAAAGCTGGCCGAATTGCAGGAAGAAAAAATAAACGACTGGTTCAAGGCTGGTTGGCTGGCCTGGAGTTATGCGCACCTGCATTCTCTGGGTGCTCTCAGGCGGTTGCTGAGAAAGCAGCAATAACACTACTGCCATCATCAAGAGTTAAAACAGACGGGGGCTTGCCCCCTGTTCTTCGTCTGGGGCGCCAGAAGGACAAGCGTCAGGGCTAAAAAGAAAAAGGAAAGGGATTCTATGACATGCTTTAATCGCTCGCTGTTGTCGACCTCTATTGGCCTGGCTAACAGGGCGAAATTTAACAAGGTTCCCTGGCCGGTAGTGACCGGTGCTCTGTTTTCTGCGCCGGCACTGGCAGTGGATAACGACATTCGTGCTGTTGATGGAATTACCTCGGTGTCCAGTGCCGGTAATGTCCATACCATCACTTCCGGAAAGCGCTCCAATGCTTCTGCTATTAACGTCTTTGACAAGTTTGTGGTCGGTACCTCTCATACCGCCAACCTCGAAGTGCCTGCCGATGCTAGTAATCTGGTCAATATCGTCAGGGGCTCTGATGCGCCGGAAGTGCACGGTATTCTGAACAGCTACAAGAACGGCTCCCTGGGGGGCAATGTAGTATTCGCCAGCTCAGCCGGTTTTATCGTGGGTGAGACGGGTGTCGTCAATGTCGGCAAGCTTTCTATAAAAACACCAGATAGCAGCGATATCACTGCTCTACTGTCCGGTGGCGAGCCGGTGGACAGTGAGGTCAGTGATCTCCTCAGTAACAGTTTCAGTGTCTCTTCCACTGGTCTGGTTAGAATCCAGGGTAAGATCAACACAGCTTCAGGCGTGGACATCTTCGCCAACACCATTGATGTCGACGAAAAGGCTATCATCATTGCCGGCAATGCAGCGGCTGCCAGCGGTGTCAGCAACTATGGACAGAACAATGATTACACGGCGGTTAACGTCGATGACCTGACTATTCCGAACGAATTAAAGGTCGATGGCGGCACTATTGTTCTCAAGGCTTCCAGCAGTGCAGACGGTGCCATTAACCTTTCCTTTTTCTTTTTAGC
>NZ_JAHHPN010000802.1:0-9045 GCF_024606325.1 Endozoicomonas sp. ONNA1 | reverse complement strand
TCAATTTCTTGCAATCCTCGCTACGGACGCTTAAGTCCGACAGGCTGCTAGTGGTACCCGATCCTGAAGAACAGGAAGAAAATTAGTAGTAATATTTGTCCTCAAGTGCTTCGTCAAGGCTGGGAGGAAGAACATAACAGGCGGCAGGATAAAGACTATCAGGGTCCATGTTGTCAATATTCTCTATAGAAAAATCATAGAGAAAATCGAGGAACTCAACCAAGTGTTCTATCCGTTCTTCAAGGTGTTTTTTCTTCTTCTCTTTTTCGCTGAAATCTTTTCCTTCCTGATCCTTTATTGCCTCGCCAAGGTTGGGTCCATCAGCATGTTCGTTGACATCTGGCTCAAGAGTTGACTCGGGCATTGCCAACATAATGCGTGATTGCCTCAGCAGATCTTCAAATCCTGTGAAGAGGCTTTCGAATATGACTTGGCAATCCTTAAAATCATTGAAAGTTTTTTGTAACTGTTGCTCTATGTATTTTTGTAGGGCTAGAAGTAATTCACGAAATAATTCAGGATTTTCATTTCCCGGGTTGTCGTTTGCGTCGGTTAATACCTTTTTGAATGTTCCAAATAATGTCTGTTCTTTGTCTTTTATCTCTGAAGAGTGAGTAATAGTGTCATCCCAGTTGGATGCGCTAAAGTAAGTCGCCAGATTGTCAATGTGTGTATTTGCGAGTTGTATAGAGTAAGGATCAAGAATCAGACATATGGCATCAATTAAACTCAAAAACTGATTATTCGAGGCAACTAATTCAGGTTTTATTTCACCATATTTTTTTATCAGCCTGGACATTGTTTGAGCTGAGTGAGATTTATTATGATAAAGCATTTTTTTGCTCTTGCTAACGTCTTTGTTGAGAAGAGAGAATGCGGCTGTTATCAGTGGATTAATTGATTCCCTGGTCTTTTTAAATTTTGAGTATTGCTCCGATATGTATAAAAAAGTAAGGCGCATTTCTCCCAGCAATCTCAGGCCATCGAACAATCTGGCAGATTTTTTAATATTTTCTTTTAAAACTGTGCGATCATTTATAGGTTCTTTTACACCTAAAAGCTCATCTTTTTTGGTGTCAAGTCTGTCGATACCAGAGAAGCCGGCGGCGTGAAGCAGGAATGAGTTAAAAAAGAAATGGGCCTCTTGAGGGGTGGCTTCATTTGAATGGATGGCGATATAGTAACTCACCATCAACATCGCGAGGTTGTGTTGATCTTCTGTTTTGGTAATATCGACAGGTGATTCGGTGCCTCGGATGTCAGTTAGAACTGCTATCATCAAACTTTGGCTATTGTCGAGTGTATAGCCGAGGGCTTGTATCACTTGCTGAATCATGTTTGCAATTGTCAGGTTCTCATCGGGGGGGGTTACCGGGATGTAGCTCAGCATAGTGTTTAGGGTGACTTCATCAAAGCCTGCATTCAACCCCTGGATAATGGCGGTCATTTGTGCATGGTTCATTGGCGGGAGCGGAATTTCCATTAATGGTTGTAACTGCCGTGCTTCAGCTCCCTCCGATTCTTCTGAATGCTCATCCTTCTTCTCGTCTTGCTCATTTTCATGGTTCATGGCAAAGATAAGACTGCTCGTATTCGGGTTGAGATCATAAGGAGGGATTTTTCCTATATAAGCATTATGATTAATCAAATCATTCAGGAAGCTGAACTCTTTTGTCGTTTTTTCTCTAACAAATCCCTCTTCCACTGGTGTTGAAAAAAGATTGTCTGCCAGAAGTGTTGAACAGGGGCAAGCCATCATGATGATGCAGAAGGAAGCAGCAACCGACTGATTGGCGCTATCACGATGGAAAAATATCGATTGCTTTGCTGTTTTAGGTAATCGAGCAATGGAGTGACTCATCTACACCTGCCTTCAAGGGTTTATGGATGCTGTGTTAAAAAGTAGTCTATGGGTTGCAGCAGCACCGAATTTGCAGGGGCTAAATGACCTACCGAAATCACTACCGTTTCAGAGCCTGCCGTTTGCTGTGAAGCCGCTGCTGGTGGCCAGGTCAGAAAGAACAGGAAGAAGATTAAAAATAAACTCCGTCAAGACTTTCAGGAATATATCTGTCAGGATCAATAGTGTCAGAGTCATAAGGATACTTCGTGGCAAAATCATAGAACCAATCGAAGAAATCAACCAAGTATTCTACTCGTTCTTCCAGGTGTTTGATCTTCTGCTTTTTCTCTCTGAACTCTTTTCTCTCTTGTCCATCTGCTGGCTCGCTGGATTTAGCGTCATCAGCCTGATCGTTGGCATTGGTCTCAACAGTTGTCTCAAGCATTGCCAACATAATGCGTGATTGTTTCAGCAGATCCTGAAATCCTGTGGTGAGGGTTAGCATTATGGTTGTGTAATCATTTGAATTATCATGAATTTTTAGTAATTGCTGTTCTATGTGTTTTTGTAAGGTTATAAGTAATTCTTGAAATAATTCAGGATTTTCATTTCCCGGGTTGGTTTTTGCGTCGGTTAGTGCCTTTTTGAATATTTCAAATAATGACTGTTGTTTGTCTCTTGTCTCTGAAGAGTCGGTAGTGGGATCATCTGAATTTAATGCGCTAAAATAACTCGACAGGTTGTCAATATGTTTACTTTCGAATTGTATAACGGCAGGATCAAGAATCAGGCTTATGGCATCAATAAAAGTTAAGATCTGAATATTTAAGGCTGCTAACTCAGGATTTTTTTTACCATTATGTTCTAGTAGGCAGAGCATTCGTTGAGCTGATTCTATATTACGATGAGAATGCGCTATTCCGTTCTTATAAATGCCATAGTTGAGCAGAGATAAAGTGGCTTTCAGTTTTGGATCGACAGGTGTGTCGGACTTTTCAGCTGCTAAGTCATTCTCCAATTGTTGCAAAAAATAAAGTCGCATTTCTTGCAGCGATTTCAGGCCATAGATGACGGCAGCAGATTTTTTAATAGTTGCTTTTAGCACTTTGTGATCTTCTGTGGGTTTATCTATTGATTTTTCCAGACCTAAAAGTTCATCATTTTCGATACGGAGTCTCTCGATACCAGACAAGACCGTGGCGTGAAGCAGGAATGAGTTGAAAAGGTCATTAGCCTCTTGAGTGGATAATTTACTTAAATTGATGGCTGTGTAGTAAGCCACTATCAACATCGCAAGGTTCTGTTTTTGTTGTGGTCTGGTCAAATTGACAGGAGATTCGATCCCCCGGATATGAGATAAAACTTCTATCATTGCTTTCTGGTTGTTGTTGGCCACAACACCGAAAATTTGTTGTACTTGCTCAATCATGCTTTCGATGGTCAGGCTCTCGTTGGGGAGTGTTTCAGGGACGTAGCTCAACATAGTGTTTAAAGTGCTTGCCTCAATGCTTGTATTTAACTTCAGGATAATGTCACTCACTTCTGCATGGCTCATTGGCGGAAGCGGAATCGTCATTAAAGACTGCGGTTGTTCTCCTTCGGCTCCTTCCGATTCTTTTGAATTCTCATCCTTTTTTGCGCCTTGCTCATTTTCATGGTTCATGGCGAAGATAACGCTGGTCGAATTCGGGTCGAGACTAAAAGGGGGGATTATCCCAATATAAGCATTATGGTTAATGAGATCGCCCAGTAAGCTGGACTCTTTTGTCTCTTCATCTCTGACAAATATCTCCTCATCTGGTGTTGGTAAGAGATTTTCTGCCATCGGTTTTGAACAGGGGCAAGCCGTAGTGATAAAGCCAAGAGTAGCAGCAAACAACTGACTAGCCTTGTCACGATGGAAAAATATCGACCGCTTTGCTGTTTTAGGTAATCGAAAAATGGAATGACTCATCGACACCTGCCTTCTCTATTTTATGAATGTGCACATAAACTAGTACATGGACTGCAGCAGTGCCGAATTTTAAGCACCAGTCAATGCTATTACTGAATTTGCACGTTACGTTTTAAGCCATCGTTTTGCCTCGATTTGGGGACACCGTAAGTGCGGTGGGGAAAATAGACTTGCCCGTTAGGACAAGCTGTACCCGTAACCATCCGTAGACTGAATTTTCTTACAGTGTTTGTAGGATATGTCGGTTATTGTTCCCGTTCCATTTGCTATGTTGAAACTTCCTCGACTGCGTACCGCAACCCGTCCTGTATACGTTCCTTGCCGTTTACCTGCCGGAACGATAGCTTTGACGATATCGCCAGTCTGAAACCCTTTTACTTGTTTTGAGCCTTTAGCCTTTGTACGGGGAAATCCGTACTTGTCCACTCTGCACATTTGCCTCGATCCACGACCCATAGCCTTAATGATTAAGGGTTTTGTGCTTTCTGGTATGTATATGCTGGCTCCTGACTCTCCTAAACAGGCGGCATCTATCCATTGCTCTTTCTTGTATCCTTGCTGAGTGCGGTTGAACTTGGTTCTACCGCCAGTAGCAAAGGTGGTAGGAAGACCGATAGCCTGAACACGTCTGGCGGTTTCGTTTCTTGTGGCATTGACTAGCGGGAGCGGAAATTCGATTAAAGGCTGAGGCAGGAGTGCTTCAGCTCCTTCCGATTCTTCTGAATCCTCAATCATTTTTTCGCCTTGCTCATTTTCGTGGTTCATGGAGAAGATAAAGTGGGTTGTATTTGGGTTGAGAATAAAGAGGGGGATTTTCCTTATAAGCCTTTCGCGACCGCGGCGATCAGAACGTGGGTTTTGAAGCTGTTGGTGGCGATTATTCTGAAAGAACAGGAAGAAGATTAAAAATAAACACCGTCAATAGTCAAAACTAGCGTCAAAACTAGCTCTGACGGCCTCAACATTCTCAGAGCCATAAAGCGTGTCTACAGAATAATCAAAGTTAGTCTTGAACCAATCTTCGAAATCATCCAAGCATTTTTTCCGTGCTTTCAGATGCTTTATCTTCTTCTTTTTCTCTTCGTTGCTAAACTCTTTTCCTTCTTGACCCTTTGCTGTTTTGTTTTGTTTGGCTCCATCAGCCTGCTCATTGGCGTTGTTGTCAGTAGTTAGCCGATACATTGCTTTCGTAGTGTAGCTCTCCAGTAAGTCAAATGTTGAGCAGATAGATAACATTTCGAGTGTGTAGTCATTTTTATCAATAAACGTTTTTTGTAATTGTGTCGATATGTGATTTTCTAAGGCTAGAAGCCATTTTCGAAATAATTCAGGGTTTTCATTTCCAGTGTTTTTTTTTGAGTCGGTTCGTACTTCTTCGGATATTGCACTTAATGTTAGTTTTTTAAACACCGTGTCGATAGCGTCAATAACGGGATCAGCCTCAGCTAAAACATCTGAATTGCTAAAATTAATCGACATGTTGTCACCTTGTGTAAGTACCATTTTTTTAATGAAAGAACCAAGAATCAGGCTTGAAGAATATAGAAAACTCATGAACTTAATATTAGAGGCAACTGATTCAGGATTTTTCTCAACATACTCTTGTATGAGCATTAAAATTTGTTCGGCTGATTTTATATCATGCTGATAAAGCGGTGTTAGGTTCTTATCAATCCCATAGTTGAGCAAAGAGGAAGCGGTTAATAACATGGGGTCTACTGATGCCTCAGAAATTTCAGCTTCTGGTAGATTGTCCAATTGTTGCAAAATCTTAAGGCGCATTTCTCCCAACAACTT
Source organism: Endozoicomonas sp. ONNA1 (assembly GCF_024606325.1). Lineage (NCBI taxonomy): Bacteria > Pseudomonadati > Pseudomonadota > Gammaproteobacteria > Oceanospirillales > Endozoicomonadaceae > Endozoicomonas > Endozoicomonas sp. ONNA1. The sequence goes on along the minus strand of NZ_JAHHPN010000802.1, from coordinate 3,451 downwards.
CAGGCCAGAGAAGACTGAAGCAGATTCTTTAATATTTGCTTTTAAAATTTCGTGATCTTTTATTGATGCTATTGTACCTAAAAGGCCAGCTTTTCTGGCATGAAGTCTCTTGATACCAGAAAAATCAGTGGCGTGAAACAGGAATGAGTCAAAAAAAGCATGAGCCACTTGAGGGGTGGCTCCATTTGAATGGATGGCTGTGTAGTAACTCATCATCAAAATCACCAGGCTCAGTTGATCCTCTGGTTTAGTCATATCGACAGGAGATTCGGTACCCACGATATTCGTTAGAACTTCTATCATTGCGTTCTGGTTATTGTCAGCCTCAACATGGAGAGCTTGTTGCACTTTCTTGATCATGCTTGCAATGGTCAGGCTCTCATCGGGCAGGGTTACCGGAATGTAGCTCAACATAGTGTTCAGGGTGTCTTCATCAAAGCCAGTATTCAGCCCTTGGATAATGGCAGTAATTTGTGCATGGTTCATTGGCGGGAGCGGAATTTCCATTAAGGGCTTAAGCTGCTGTGCTTCAGCCCCCTCCGGTTCTTCTGAATACTCATCCTTTTTTTCGCCTCGTTCATTTTCATGATTCATGGCAAAGATAAAATGGGTCGTATTTGGGTTGAAAACAAAAGGAGGGATTTGTCTTATGTAAGCATTATGGTTAATCAAATCGTCCAGGCAGCCAGGCTCTTTTGTCGTTTTTATTCCAGCAAATTCTGCCGCCACTGGCGTTGAAAAAGGATTTCCTGCCAACAGTTTTGAACAGGGGCAAGCCAGCACGATGAAGCCAAGGGAAGCAGTAACCAAATGATTAGCCTTGTAACGATGGAAAAATATTGATGGCTTTGATGCTATTAGTAATCGACCTATGGGATGACTCATCGTCGCCTGCCTTGTTGAATTTGAATGCCCTGAATAAGGTAGTTTCGCCTGCCACGCCTCTGTGACCGTAATACTCAAGAACCCGGCAACCCTGATTTATCGAGCAGGCGATATCTGCATTGAAGCCGTTGCTGACCTCATCAAAACTTCGACCGCAATGCTACAACTGAATCTGCACAAATTTCCTGATAGCCCCGGTCTGAAAAAACTGGAAAAGTATCCAAACTAAACACCGTCAGGATTACCCCTGTCAGCTTCATCTCTGTCAGCAGGGATCGTGTTAACTTCAACTCCATTAACTTCAACTCCATTAACTTCAACCCTGTCAGCTTCAACCCTGTCATCTTCAACTCCGTCAGCATCAACGTCAGCATCAACTCCGTCAGCATCACCTCTGTTGGAATCACTACCTCTGTCAGCATCAGTACTGCCCACATCATTGCCTTCAGACTCACTACTGCCACTTTCATGAGGGCTGTTCATAGCAAATTCATAGTTAGACCCGAACCATTCGACGAATTCTCGCAAGTGGCTTATCCGTTCTCTCAGGTGTCGTGCCTTCTTCTCATATTTACTAAGCTCTTCTCCTTCTTGGCCTTCTGCTGCTTTTTCATCTTTGGCTGCGTCAATCTGCCTATCAAATATTTCCAACATATCATTTGATTGTTCATGCAGGCTCGCTAATCCTGTGCCGAGGGTTACCATTATCACTTGGTAATCATCTGCCTCAGTAAAAGCTATTTGTAATTGTTTCTCTATGAAGTCTTTCAGAGCTTGAAGTAATTCTCCAAATAATTCAGGACCTTCATTTCCATCATTGTATTTTGCATCTTCTGATACTTTCTTGAATGCTTCAAATAACCTCTGTTCTTTGCTTGTTGTGTCTGAAGAGTCAGTGTCGGTTTCTAACCACTTTGATTTTCTAAAATAACTTAACAGGTTTTCAATATGTGAATCTGTGAACTGTATAACGGAAGGATCAAGCAGCATGCTTATGGCATGAATCAAAGTCATAAATTGATTGTTAGAGGCAACTAACTTAGGATTGTTTTCACCATATGATTCTATTAGCTTTAACATTCGTTTATGTGATTTTATGTTGCGCTTATATAGCGGTATCCCGTTCTTCTCAACACCATAGTTGAGAAGGCTGGTAGCAGCTGCCAACAGTGGATCGGGTGATGCGCTGGATCTTTCGTCTTCTGAGTAAAAATTCAGTTGTTGCAAAAAATCAAGGCGCGCTTCTTCGAGTATTTTCAGGGCAGAAAAGACATTTTTGGATTCTTTAACATTACCTTTTAAAAGTTCGGGATCTTCGATGGGTTCTTTTATACCCAAAAGGTTACCCCTTGTGGCATGGAGCCTCCCTATACCAGACAAGCCGACAGCATGAAGCAGGAATGAGTTAAAAAAAACATTAGCCATTTGAGGGGATGACCCATTTGACTTGAGGGCTGTATAGTAACTCATCAACAACATCGCGAGGCTCTCTCGTTGTTGTGGTTTGCTTATATCGACAGGAGATTCGGCGCCCTGAATATCATACAGAACACTAATCAACGCATTTTGGTTTTCGTTGAGCGTTATGCCAAGAGTTTTTATCAAATGATCAATCATGCTTGCAATTGATCGGGCATGTTCGGGAGGGGTTTCCGGAATTTCCTCCAACATCATATTAATGTGGTTTGTATTAATATCTGTAGTTATGGCACGGATAATTTCGGAAATTACCCCATGGAGCATCACGGGGAGAGGAATTTCGATTAAAGATTGCAGCGGCTGTGCTGTAGCTCCCTCCGGTTCTGTTGAATTTTCATCCTTTTTTTCGCCTTGCTCATTTTCATAGTTCATGGCAAAGACAAGGTTGGTCGCATTCGGGTTGAGAACTAAAGTAGGGATATTCCCTACGTAAGCATTGTGATTAATCAAATCGTCCAGAAAGCTGGACTCTTTTGTTGGTTTTTCTAAAACAAGCCTCTCCACCGATGGTGTTGATAAACCATTTTTTGCCAGTAGTTCTGAGCAGGGGCAAGCCATCATGATGAGGCCAAGGGAAGCGGCAACCGACTGATTAGCCATGTTACGATGGAAAAAGATCGATTGCTTTGCGGTTGCTGATAATCGGGAAGCGGAGTTATTCATCAACATCTGCCTTTTTTAATTTATGGATGCCCTGATAAAGTAGTCCACAGATTGCAGAAGTGCCCAATTTTAAGCATCTTCAAACTCAGCCTGATCGCTCAGGCAACCCCGTTTTCTAAGCGCAGGAATTGCCGAGAGCTTGGAGTTCCAAGGTTCAAGGCCTGTGCACAAGGCAAGGCAGTTACAATCTGGACTTAAACCCGGGAGTGGCATTCGAACAGCGCAGAACCGGCTACTGCCAATGACGTTATGGGGCACAAATGGAACGGCCTTAAACAGTAACGTCTTCGAGCCAGCAGTTCGCCGGTAGCAGTTGGTTTGAAAGGACAGGAGGATTCATTTCTTCAGGACTACCTCTGTCAATATCATTGCTCTGAGAGTCACTGCTATCAGAGTCGCTGCTGTCAGAGTCACTGCTGTCAGA
>NZ_JAHHPN010000801.1:0-1231 GCF_024606325.1 Endozoicomonas sp. ONNA1 | reverse complement strand
ATTGTTCAGAAGGCTTGCGTTTTCGATGCATTCTTTTGTGATTCGACAGGGCTTTTGCATTCTTGCAGACCTTTCCGCATGGCTGTTGTTGGCCTTCCTCCCCGACCACGGTGACATCACAGGTTTGTTGTCCAGTGTGGTATCCGCTTTTATGCTCCAACAGGGCTTTAGCATTCCTGAAGATCTTCCCGCATGGCTGCGGCTGACCATCCTTCCGAACTACAGTCACGTCACAGGTTTGTTGCCCGGTGTGGTCTCTGTTTTTGTGATTCGTCAGGGCTTGAACATTCTTGCAGGTCTTTCCGCATGGCCGCGACTGATCATCCTCACCGATTACAGTTACGTTACAGGTTTTTAGCCCGGTGTGCTGTCCGCTTTTGTGAATGTACAGATATGCGGCATTTCTGCAAGCCTTTCCACATGGTCGCGGCTGGCCACCCTCCCCGATTACGGTCACGTCACAGGTCTTTTTCCCGGTGTGCTGTCCGCTTTTGTGAGTGGCCAGAGCTGCAGCATTTCTGCAGACCGACCCGCAGGGCCGTTGCAGACCGTCCCTCTCGATCACGGGCACATCACAGGTTTGTTGCGTCGTGTGGTCTCTTCTTTTGTGATTCTGCAGGGCTTGAGCATTCTTGCAGACACTCCCACACGGCTGCGGTTGACTATCCTCCCCGACCACAGTCAGGTCACAGATTTTTTGCCCGGAGTGGCTGTTGCCTATGTGACGCGACAGTGATTTTGCATCCTTCAAGACCTTCCCACATTGCAGCAGCTGGCCATCTTCCCCGAATATGATCAAGTTGCAAATGGCTTGCCCGGCAGGGACGTTTTTATCGATTGTCCCTACAACCATTGAATCTAAGGCGACCCCGTTAACAGGTTTGCAAATAGAGCAGTATCTATTGGTCAAATGAGGGCATGAGTTTTGCCCGGGCGTTGCTACTGTTGGATCTTTCGAACTTTCTTCGCAATCCGGCGCTCTGCTATCGGATAAACCGGAAGACTGCCGGAATTGACAAGCCCCATGACAGAGATGAACGAAACAGTTTAAACCTAACGTATGTGGTTGTTGTTCAGGGACTCCATTATTCCCGCCAGAATCAGAATACAGAAGGCTAGTGAAATAGCCTATGGGTTGAGAGAGGGCTTTCGGGGCTTCCTGCCCGGATGATTCTGATGACGGGTTGGGTTGTTGGTTGTGTCCAGAGCCAGGCATCATAGTGGTGATCGC
>NZ_JAHHPN010000800.1:0-1769 GCF_024606325.1 Endozoicomonas sp. ONNA1 | reverse complement strand
TTCTGGCCGGTGACGCCCACCCGGGCTTCCATCTGTTTGCCACCATCAACCCACCGGAGTACAGCGGGCGAAAACCTTTATCACCGGCGCTGAAAGGACGTTTCCGACATTTGCCGATCCGGCAGTATAACCCGGCAGAATTGCAGACCATTGCTGAGAAAGTGTTACCACAGACCCCGGAAGGGAAAATCATGGCTAAAAAGCTGACAGAAGCACATTGTCGATTAAGGACTTACCTGCAACAAAAAAACCTGCCGTTGCAACCGACCAGTCTTGATTTACAGAATGTGGCCAGGGCCGTTATCAGAGCAGGGGATTTTACTGAAAACGGACTTCGTCAATGCCTCAATCGGCACTACCGGCTTTATCTGATGGCCACCAACCTGTCACTGGAGGAACTGCCAGAGCCACCGGCTCTTGCGGTGGGTAACGGAGCGCTTGATCCTGAAATGAGCCAATGGTTCTACCAAACGGTATCCGGCATTAATCGCCCGTGGTTTATACGACACAGTGATCGCGACAGTATTGATGAAAAACACCATGAGATTTGTATTAAAACTCGTCTGAATAAAGAAGAAGCCAAAACAGAAATCATCACGAAGTTGGCTCAGGCCAGGTGGCAGAAATCCGGTCTTCCCCAGAAGCCGGATGAGTCGGACGATATATTCATCCGGGCACTGTACCGACACTGGCAGCACAGCTGGTTTAACCGTCATTTTGGCCAGACGACCGTGGACGCCAATAGCGTATTTCCCATGACGGATGAAGAGGAACAAACGCTGAATATGCCGACTTCCCAGCCTTATCTCCGGGAGGCTGATCAACGGATAAGCGCATGGAATTCCAATGCCGTCCAGTTATGGCCTGGGTTTTGGTATCAGATAAGCGGTCTGCCGAACCATTGGGTTGGCGATGATATTAACAAAGCGCTGGCTGTGGACGGTGATAACGCTCCTGAACCATACAATCCTGAAGTCCTCGAGAAAGAGGCTCCGGCATTGGACCGGAGCACGAACTTTGAGGCCCGGAAGGTTACAGAGTCCGGGGATCATATAATTTTTGATACGTATGAGGATATTTCCCATATGTATCGGTGCTCAGTACTGGATATTTATGTGACTGCTGAGGGTCATATCAAATCGATCAATCTTAAGGATATACACATCAGGGGGGTCGAAACCCTCATGCCTGACCGGTTACCCGGACGTGACCAGACATTGACATTAGCCAGCGATCAAACGCTGGGAACCCTGGACGTGTCATCGGACAACGGTCAATATGCATTGCCCAGCCTGAAGGCTAACGATTATATCGTGGCCCTGCGTACAGAACCCGATTTGCGATTTACCCTGGTCAGGGACAACTATACCGGGCTTCACACACTGTCTATTCCTGAGGCCAAAGCCAACCAGACTATTAAAGTGACTTATGTCGTAGAACCGAGAGAGCCGGGCAAAGAAACACGTGTTAAACAAACCCGACCTGCAACAGATTTGGACACCTACTGTTCAGAAGGCATGAAAAAAGTACTGAACAAAGTGTTTACGACCATTGACCAACAACGCTCAGCCAAAGTACGGGAGCTTTTGCAGGCCATAAAAGACGCTAAAGACACTGATCAACGAATCAAAGCGATCAAGGCGTATTGCGAACAGTTTTCCGGTAAGGCTAAACCAAAGCGCCATGCCAATTTCTTTGAATTTCTGGTAACACGGCGGCAGGGTAGCTGTCGTCATCGTGTGCCTGTTTTTATTGCTTTTTGTCGTTAT
>NZ_JAHHPN010000799.1:0-3701 GCF_024606325.1 Endozoicomonas sp. ONNA1 | reverse complement strand
AATTCTGGGGGTGCAGCAGATTTCCTGCTTGTAGAGGTATTCGCAGTTAAACGGACGCTTCATACTGCGCCAAATCCGGCGCAGCCCCCTTTACCTCTCCCCTCTGAATAAAAGCCTTCTGCCCTACTCCCAAAGACTCACCTTTCACTGTCATGATTGAACCATCCCTTAGCTCTGCCTGACTGGTTCCACTACCATTGAGTGAGGTGATAGTAGCTATCACCTTGCTTCCTTCAGGGATCAGTGATTTGAACTGTTGCCAGATGTTAGTGGTGGCCTTGATTGTTCCTTCTGCTCTTCCCTTAAACGCAAAAAAGGCAAAACCCCGCGGCATTGCCTTTTCAGCTTCACGGCATGTGAAGCAGATCAGCTACATAATATGCAGCTCAATCTTTACAGAGGACGGATGTCTTCTGCCTGAGGACCTTTCTGGCCCTGGGTCACTCGAAATTCAACCTGCTGGCCTTCAGTCAGGGTTTTGAAACCGTCGCCAACGATCTGACGGAAATGGGCAAACACGTCAGGACCATTCTCCTGAGCGATGAAACCAAAACCTTTCTCTTCATTGAACCACTTAACAGTACCAGTAGTAGTAGACATAATCATATCCTGATTTTTTAAAGCAAAATACCTTGCCGTGTATGTCACGGATAAGGCGGTAGAGCTAGAAGTTTTGTTATCGCTTATGAAGAACAGGACGAGCCACTACGCTCGGAACACTAAATCTATACATAAAGAATCAAACGCACTTATAACCTGGTGCCCATTTTACATGGCTTTGAGCTTTTAACAACGAGTATGAAACAATCATTAACGGCGGTAACTACTCATTTAGCATTAATTCTGTGAGTAGTGCCTTTCCAGCTCGATGGTTTGTACCACTCGTCCAGAATCCGTTTTTACGCTTGTTGAAAGACACAACGCCCTCCAACTTTCTGCATCCTCCTATACCTCGACTAAAACAGTTGAGGAGCGACATCAGTGTCGTGAAAAGCCGGTGGGTGTAGATCTGGCAGACTGATAGCCGTCTTACGCCTGAAATGTTTCAGAGATATCCTGTCTGCCCATAATCCGAACAATCAGGACATAATCTTCCTGAATTTGGTAATAAATGGAGTGAGAACCGTAAACGCTCATAAGGTATCCCTTGCGGATATGCTCCACTGCCGGGTAGTGAAGTGGAAAGTTCACTAATTCTGTCAAACGGGCCTACAAGCTATCGTGGTAATGAAGTGCCTGATCCAGGCCAAAGTTATCAATGCCAAACTCAAGGATGCGTTCTATATCCAAAGCAGCTTCATTTGATAGCTTATAACTCGCCATTTTTACGTTTTCGCTCAAGTACCGGGCCACTATGTCTTCAGGAGTTAATTCGCTGATACCACTGTTTTCTCCTTTGATCAGTGCATCACGGATCGCTTCGAGTTCACTTTTTCTGGATCGGGCTTGTCTGATCAGGTCATTAATGACATCGCTTTTACTACTGTACTCTTTGCTGTCAACCTGAGCCTTGAGCCACTTATCGTTGGGCTCGGTAAACGTGATGCTTTGTCTGGGCATGAGACTCTCTCCTTGGTTCATATATGCACCGTTTTAGCACCAAAACAGAAAAATGCATCTCGTTTATGCACAGATTTTGTATTTCCCATTGGAAAGGAACACCTGTGAATTTTAGCGACTAGCCCGCCAGATCAAGTTGCATGAACAAACTCAGCCCAGATCCTGAAATCGCCGTATTCGCCAGCACATCCAGTTGAAGAGGAATGCTGGCAGAGTCATCAGAGATAAAGCCCAGATTCTGTACTGGAGAGAACTTCACTCGATGTACCCGTATGTTAAAGGGCAACCCCTACTGAGCATCATTCAACCCTTCCATAACCAAGGTAAACTCCCGCCCGGACTCTACGAGTGCTTGTACCATATTAGCCTTGAGTAGGGTGAACTGACATTGATGCCCTGGTCATCAACACCCCCCACCTTCAATGACCTGAATACCAGATTTCATCAGTTGCTAGTCATTACCTTCTAACAGTATGGTATCCAGACTGTCTTTCACCGTGATAGCCTGACTCAAATCAGGTAACCGCTGCAAAGGAATCAGTTCACCCGCCACACCATAGGTTTTTTGCGCTGCATCAGTCGCCGCCGTGATCGAAGCCACAGTAAGACTGCCTCGAAGTGCCAGGGAGATGTTGCTGGCAGTGAAATCATGGGCTATCAGATTGACAGTAATGCCGGACACCCGACCGATAACATTACGATAGCCACCACCGCCCATATAGTTTTTCAACTCTTTGCGATCTTCTCCAAAGCTGAAGTTAAATTCGCTGACATTGCCAATGGGCAACAGAGATGCGGAGTTGTCGTAAGGCTGAATATGGATGCTGCCTGCGCCGATAAAAACTACGATCCATCGTAGACATGGTTTTTCTCCTATCCTGTAGGCCACGAGTTTATCGTGGGAGGGTTTTACATGTTTGAACTGCTGTTTGAACAGCTCAATGTGTTTGGTAGGCAGTTAGAGGTTTGTTGTCAGAGTCCAATGACTGGCTTCTTTCGAAACGGATATTGCCATACCTGTCCAGAGGACTTTGGCAGTCATACAGTCTGCGCCCGGATGACCGATGAATTCCTGCAATTTTCCCTGTCCAAAGGTAACGACCTCATCACACCTAATCCTGCGTTTGGCTTTCCCGGCCTGAAAGCCGGTGACCGCTGGTGTCTATGCGTAAGTCGTTGGGTAGAGGCTCATAAGGCAGGTGTCGCTCCGCCGGTTTACCTGGCTGCGACCAATATGGCAGCACTTGAAATGGTTGACTTGGCGACGCTGGAGCAGATGGCATTGGATTGTTATTAAACGACGACTTAAATGTATAGCTACAAGTCAGCAAACGAAAGATGGACATTACTTGGGGCAATATCGAACCGGGTTTCACTGAAGCTGATATTTCGGGCTTCTGGAGTGAAGCGTTGTTTGGTGGTGAATAGCTCACGGACAGGGCGGGTTAAATCCAGCAGGGTGTAAGTCAATACTTCCATCATTCTCAACGCCTGAATGGTAGTAAACAAACCACTCTCGAAATAACCCGGTCGGTACTGGCATTACCCCATCCCAAGTTGCGACTTCATTATCACATACGCTGAAACCATAACCTCCAGACACGTCTGGCGTCGAATCTGGAAGATTACTCAGTGCACATTGAAGCTCTTTTATGAATTGTTTCTGCCGTTTTGTTACTGACTCCTGTTGCCAAAGCCAATCGCCAAGCTTTATTGCAGCTTCAATCAGCGGCTGTTCTTCTGGCAGAATTTGAAATTTATTTCTCATTTTTGTATCTAGAGTTTATGTACTTAATTCAATATTAGTCTGTGCGTTCCAGCTCCCTGTGGCTACCTTGTGATCAATAACAAACTCGTAAACGACCTCCAGCCCAAAAACTAAACTAAAGTACTGTTTTAAAAAGAAAAAACAAAGTGGAGGAAGTGACACCCCGGTTCCTCCAAAAAACCAAGAAGAGAGAAAAACAGAGAGGAACAGGAGGAAAAACAGTGAAAAAGCCCGTTTTGCAAAACCGGCAAAAACCCTTTAAACGTAGGGCTAAAACAGAAAAACCCTGTAGACGACAGACTACAGGGTTTTTGATATATGGCGGACCGGACGGGACTCGAACCCGCGACCTCCGGCGTGACAGGCCGGCATT
>NZ_JAHHPN010000798.1:0-5483 GCF_024606325.1 Endozoicomonas sp. ONNA1 | reverse complement strand
CATGCCACCATGTAGTCAGATCCAGAGCATAGAGCGGTGTAATCACAGGATGCCTGGTGGCTGAATATGCAGAGCCTGCCACTGATAACAGTGGCATCACTTTCCATTTGAATTCTAAAGCCCGGTTTCACGACGGACAACCGATCACCGCTAACGATGTCGTTTACAGCTTTGAACTGCTCAGGGATAAAGGCTCACCGTTTTACCGGGCTTACTATGGCGATATTGCCAAGGCAGAGAGCTTGTCCAAACGCAGTGTCCGCTTCGTTTTCAAACACAACCGTAACCCTGAACTTCCCCTGATCATTTCCCAACTCCCGGTACTTCCAAAACACTTCTGGGAAACACAATCGAATAACTTTGAAGAGGCCAACCTGACTCAACCTTTGGGCAGTGGCCCCTACAAAATCCGTTCTGCCGAAGCGGGTCGCAGCATTGTCTACGAAAGAGTTGATGACTACTGGGGTAAAGATCTGCCGGTCAGCAGAGGCCGTTACAACTTTGATGTGCGTCGTTACGACTATTACCGGGATGCCAACGTAGCACTGCAAGCCCTGAAAGCCGGCGAATACGATCTTCGCTTTGAAAATATTGCCAGGAACTGGGCCACCGCCTACGACTCTCCGGCGGTTAAAAAAGGTGACCTGATTCAGGAGTCCTTTCCAACCAAAGCCCCTCAGGGGATGCAGGGATTTGTTTTTAACCTGCGCAGAGATATTTTCGAGGACGTGAGAGTTCGAAAAGCTTTGAATTACGCTATGGACTTCGAGTGGCTTAACAAGAATCTGTTCTACAACAGCTACACCAGGACACAGAGTTATTTTGCCAACTCTGATATGGAAGCAACGGGTATTCCCGAGGGTAAAGAACTGGCTTACCTTGAGCCCTGGCGAGATCAACTGCCCGCTGAGTTATTCAGCGAGTCCTTCAAACTGCCCAACACGGATGGCAGTGGCAGAATCCGAAGTCAGCTGAGCCAAGCTCTCTCTTTGATGGCACAGGCAGGCTGGAAACTGGAAAACGGTTCTCTCAGGAAAAATGGCAAGCCTTTCGAATTTGAGATTCTTCTATACGATTCAAGTATGGAGAAAGTAGCCCTGCCTCTGAAGAAAAACCTTGAGGCCATGGGGATCAATGCTAGTCTGCGAATCGTGGATATTTCACAATATATAAACCGGCTCAGAAGCTTCGACTTCGACATGCTGGTCAGTCGCATTCCTCAATCCAGTTCGCCCGGAAATGAGCAAAAGGACTTCTGGAGCAGCGAATCAGCGGATCAGCCAGGAAGCCGAAATCTGATAGGCATTAAAAACCCGGTGGTCGATGGTCTGATCAAGGAAGTGATTAATGCCGGGTCCAGAGAAAATCTCGTTGCCGCCGTTAAAGCTCTGGATAGGGTTTTGCTCTGGAATGCATACATGATTCCCCAATGGTATCTGGCCAGTAACAGAATCGCCTATTGGAAACCGCTCAAGCATCCCCTGAGCACTCCTGATCAGGAACCACTTTACCAGTTTGACCTGGACTCCTGGTGGATGGAACCAACAATCATCAGGGCTTCAGACACAACCGACGATGGCTCAAACAAAGATGAGGACAATAAAGGCATGCCGGTCTGGCCTGCTGGCATTCTGTTAGCCATCCTGATTCTGGGTTGGTTGATACGTCGTTCAAAACGTCAGATCTGATTATGAAAAGCTATATTCTGCGCCGACTGGCGTTAATGATTCCGACACTATTCGGTATTTTGTTATTGAACTTTGTCATCATTCAGGCCGCACCGGGTGGACCTGTTGAGCAGATGATTGCCAAACTGGAAGGTTTTGAAATCAATGCCATCAGCCGTATCGGAGGTTCAGGCAGTGCTGAGATCCAACAGGTAAGCGTGGACGAATCCGGTGAGTACCGCGGACGGCGGGGACTGGATCCGGAACTGATCAAAGACATTGAAAAGCTTTACGGCTTTGACAAACCGGCCTATGAGCGTTTTATCCAGATGGTACTCAACTATGCTCGCTTTGAGTTTGGCGACTCTTTTTTCAGAGATGCGAAAGTCGTTGACCTCATCAAAGAGAAATTACCTGTCTCCATCTCTCTTGGATTATGGAGTACCTTGCTGATCTATCTGATCTCCATTCCTATGGGGATTCGAAAAGCATTAAAACATGGTAGCCCGTTCGATGTCTGGACCAGCGCGGTCATCACTACGGGGTATGCCATTCCGAGCTTTCTACTGGCAATCCTGCTCATCGTGCTCTTTGCCGGTGGCAGTTACTGGAATTTCTTTCCATTGCGCGGATTAACATCGGAAAACTTTGACCAGCTTAGCCTTATTGGCAAACTGGCAGATTATGCCTGGCATATGGTTCTTCCGGTTTTCTGTATTGTTATTGGTGGCTTTGCAACATTAACAATGCTGACTAAAAACTCTTTTCTCGATGAGATTCATCGCCAGTATGTACAGACAGCCCGGGCCAAGGGTCTGGATGATCATCAAGTACTGTACGGCCATGTTTTCAGAAACGCCATGCTGCTGGTGATATCCGGATTCCCGGCGGCTCTCATTGGCATTCTGTTCACCAGCTCGCTGCTGATTGAAATTATTTTTTCACTGGATGGCCTTGGCCTGCTCGGATATGAAGCCGCCATTAATCGAGATTACCCCGTGGTCTTCGGATCTCTCTTTATCTTCACCCTGATAGGCATGGTGGTAAAACTGCTGGGAGATCTGACCTACATGCTGGTTGACCCGAGAATTGATTTTGAGGCGAGGGATTAAGATGGCATCGTCTCAAATCATAAAACCTTCCCGTATAAGCCCTCTTAACCAGCGACGCTGGAAAAGCTTCAAAAGCAATCGACGGGGCTATTACTCTCTCTGGATTTTCGGTTTCCTGTTTTTCACCACTTTATTTGCCGAGCTGATTGCCAACGATAAGCCGCTTCTGGTTTATTTCAAAGGTGAAATCTATACCCCTATTTTCCATATCTACCCAGAAACAGCGTTTGGTGGCGAGTTTGAACTGGAAATGGATTATCGTCAGGACTACGCAAAAGAACTGATCGAGCCCCACGGCTGGATGCTCTGGCCACCGATTCATTACAGCTACGACACGATCAACTATGCCCGTGTTGCCCCGGCACCTCCCACGCCAGAGAATTTGCTGGGGACCGATGACCAGGGCAGAGATGTTCTGGCCCGAGTCATTTACGGTTTTAGAATTTCTGTGCTTTTTGGACTGATTCTAACGCTGTTCAGCTCTCTCATAGGGGTTGCCGTTGGCGCTATGCAGGGATTTTATGGTGGGAGAACAGATCTTATCGGGCAACGGTTTATTGAAGTCTGGTCAGGTATGCCCAGCCTGTATCTGCTGATCATTCTTTCCAGTTTTGTCGAACCCGGCTTCTGGTGGTTGCTTGGGATTATGCTGATGTTTTCCTGGATGGCTCTGGTCGATGTGGTTCGTGCGGAATTCTTGCGCGGACGGAATCTGGAATACGTCCGGGCCGCCAGGGCACTTGGGATGACCGATGGCAGACTTATGTTCCGCCATATTCTACCCAACGCCATGATAGCAACGATCACTTTCATGCCCTTTATTCTCACCGGAGCCATCACCACCCTGACGTCACTGGACTTCCTGGGTTTTGGCCTGCCAGCCGGATCGCCTTCATTGGGTGAGCTGATCGCCCAGGGCAAGAACAACCTTCAAGCACCATGGCTGGGAATTACAGCCTTCATGGTGATGTCAGTGATGCTGACCCTGCTGGTGTTTATTGGGGAAGCTACCCGTGACGCCCTTGATCCACGCAAATACGTTACAGGTCACTAAACAATGACAACTTCCCTGCTCGAGATCAAAGACCTGAAAATTCGCTTCAATCAGGGCGGCGGCAGCAGCAGCGACGCGGTAAAAAGCATCAGTTTTGAACTGTTTCCGGGAGAGACGCTGGGTCTGGTGGGCGAGTCCGGCTCCGGTAAATCCATTTCTGCCCTGAGCATACTGCAACTGCTTCCTGAAAATGCCAGTCACCAGGGTGAGATACTGTTTGATGGTAAAGACCTGTTGGCCTTATCAGAAAGGGAGATCAGAGGCGTTCGTGGAAACCAGATCGGTATGATTTTTCAGGAACCCATGACCGCCCTTAACCCTCTGCACACGATAGATAAACAGATCTGTGAAGTACTCAGTCTGCACCTGGGCATGCATCCTGAACAGGCCAGTCAGCGTGCTTTGGAGCTGCTTGAACTGGTGGGCATTCAGGAGCCAGCCAAAAAGCTTTCAGCCTATCCCCACGAACTGTCGGGTGGTCAGCGTCAAAGAGCCATGATTGCTATGGCTCTGGCCTGCGAGCCAAAAGTCCTGATTGCCGATGAGCCCACAACTGCACTGGACGTGACGGTACAAAGACAGATTCTGTCGCTGCTGGCCGAACTACAGCAGAAAATGGGTATGGCCATTTTGTTTATCAGTCATGATCTAAACCTGATTCACCATGTTTCTCATCGAATCTGTGTCATGAAAAACGGAGAACTGGTGGAAACCGGTGCCACGGGAGAAGTGTTCAATCAACCAAAGCATCCTTACACCGTAGAACTGCTCAATGCCGAGCCATCCGGTGAACCGGAACCTGTGTCCCGGGCGCAGAATAAAATCATTGAGGGGCGGGATATAAGGGTCTGGTTTCCGGTAAAAGCCGGATTCTTCCGCAAAACCGTCGACCATATCAAAGCTGTAACGGACCTCTCTATCTCAGTCGCTGAAGGTGAAACACTGGGTATTGTAGGTGAATCCGGTTCCGGAAAAACCACACTCGGGATGGCGCTCCTGAAACTGCTGGAGAGTCAGGGTCAGATCTACTTTAAAGGTGATGCCCTTCACTCCCTGAGCCAAAAACAGTGTCGTCCTTACCGACGACAGATGCAGGTTGTTTTTCAGGACCCATACGGCAGTCTGAGCCCGAGAATGACCATCGCTGACATCATTGGCGAAGGACTGGATATCCATCAGCTCGCCAGCAACGGAGAACGAGACGAGCTGATCATAAAAGCCATGACAGAGGTCGGCCTTAATCCTCAATGGCGACACCGTTATCCCCATGAGTTTTCTGGCGGACAGAGACAGCGCATCGCCATAGCCAGAGCTCTGGTCCTCAAGCCCAGACTGATTATTCTTGATGAGCCCACCTCTGCTCTGGACAGGACTGTCCAGTCTCAAGTCATAAAGCTGTTAAGAGACCTGCAGAAAAAACACAATCTTAGCTATATCTTTATCAGCCACGACCTTGCGGTTGTAAAAGCCATGAGCCACAGGATTCTGGTGATGAAGGACGGTGAGATTATTGAGCAGGGCTCAACCGAACAGATCTTTCACCATCCTCAAACGGAATACACCTGCGAGCTGCTTGAAGCCGCTTTCGAAAGCTACTAGCAGCCTGTCGGACTTAAGCGTCCGTAGCGAGGATTGCAACCGCAGTAGGAC
>NZ_JAHHPN010000797.1:0-22145 GCF_024606325.1 Endozoicomonas sp. ONNA1 | reverse complement strand
TCGTTGCCGTATTCAGCCCTGGGGAAGAAACACTTTCTATTCGCCGGTTCGCCACTGACAATGGACAGATGGACAGTGCTTATATGATTGACGACAGGGTTGATTTACCTTCCCTCACACCAGGTTCATTTGCGACCGTCAGGCTGATGGCAACGGAAGATTACCTGTACGCCATTATTTACAACAGCGATGGACGACTGTCCGTGTTGACCTACGAAGATCAGGTCAATGTCCATCGTTTCGACACCACTATTAAACCTGCGGCGGCAAAGTCTATGCATCCGGTATTTGTGGGTAAAAAAGTCTATCTGGCCTTTGAAAATACAGATATTGAGGAGGATAGTCGGCAGGTACAGATGCAAGAAATCGTTCTGGCTCTTGAAAGCTATAACAATCCAAAATCCCGTGCTGCTTCATCATCTGCCGGATTGTCTGCGGTCCTTCCTGATTGGGGAGTTGCGCCTATTGCAGTGGGCTCTGTGATGGTTGCAACGGTTGCAGTTCTCGTAGCCTTGAAGTGGTTCAAAAGACAACCACCCGGATCAAAAATGGAAACCTCTGAATTACTACCCTTAGAAAAACGTAAATAACCGACAACCAGAAGATTCCTGGCAGCATTTATGCTGGCGTTCCCGGCATGACAACAGGCAAGATACTTAAAACCTGCCTGTGAGAACAACAAAACGCAAAACTGAATCCGACAGCTGAAGGTTTCCAAGTTAACGCAGTTTAGGTATCTTACGCCGACTTTTTCATTTGCAGACTATGTGCCTTTTATGACCGACCCAGTTGAACCTGATCACAGCCCCGATGCGACTAAACGTCGAGAAATAAAAAGTTTTGTCCTGCGCACTGGTCGTATGACCACAGGGCAGCGTCGTGGCTGGGATGAATGCTGGGACAAGTGGGGCCTGCAAAAGGAAGACGGTCCATTAAACATCCGTGAAGTCTTTGGTCGGGAGGCACCTGTCGTACTGGAAATCGGCTACGGCATGGGTCTGTCTCTGGTTGCCATGGCAAAAGCCGAGAGCGACAAGAATTTTATCGGTATTGAAGTGCATCGCCCGGGGGTTGGCAGCCTGTTGAATGAATCCCGGCTGGCAGGTGTTACCAATGTTCGCAGCTATTGTGACGATGCTGTTGAAGTGCTTCGTGAATGCATAGCCGATGGCAGCCTGTCCAGAGTTCAGATTTATTTCCCTGACCCCTGGCACAAAAAGCGTCATCACAAGCGTCGCCTGGTTCAACCCAAATTTATTGCAGCCATCAGACCGAAACTGGCTCTGGGTGGTGTTATCCATCTGGCCACAGACTGGGAAAACTATGCTGAACAGATGATGGAAGTCATGACGGCCGCTGAAGGTTTTAAAAATCAGGAAGGTAAAAGTCAGTATGCACCAAGGCCAGACTTCAGACCGCTGACCAAGTTTGAAAAGCGCGGTCAAAGACTGGGTCACGGAGTTTGGGATCTGCTGTTCGAGAGAACAGAATAAATCTTACCCCATCCGGAAGGGGCAGAGTTTCAATCGCTTTGCTCCTCTTAGCAACGCCCCAGCTTCTCCGACAATATCCCGACACAGATTGTGATCACCAGCAATACCGGAGCGAGAGTGTAATGATTGAAGTAGCCCAGTAAGTTGCCGAGCCATTGAGGCGCAAAATAAAAGATCGCACCAAACAGGACGAGATTCAAAACAGCTCTTGCAGGAATTCTCACTGCGGCATGGAGCCGGTTCATCCAATCAGTGCTCCATGAGGCAATAAAACGTCCCACAAAGGCCACTGCTGCCGCTGTCAGGGCCATAGCGATAACATCAAGATGCTCACGAGCCAACTTTGACAGAAAAATAATGTTGTCTGTTATCCATTCCATAGTTCACCCTTCGTTTTGAGTAAGGATACAGTTCCCAACAGATTCCAGAAAATGGCGTCCAGTCGCTAATTGAGTGGGAACATCATCCATCAGTAAACAGAGCCAGCAGATCATTCAAAAAGAGTCGTCCCTGTTTCGTTGGCTGTAATCGATCCTGCTCGAGCAAACCTTTTTGAATCGCTTGCTGACATTGAACGTCTATGTCTGAGTAGGCCATTCCGGTTCTTTGCTGAAACAATGAGTGATCAACCCCCTGGTTAAGACGCAGAACATTCATCATAAACTCAATCGGCAGATCATCCTCATTCAATATTCTACTGCCCGCTTCAAAGGGTTTATCCGCTGCCAGATAGTCTGAGGGCATTCTGGTTTTCCAGTTTCGATAAATTCTGCCCATCTCCTGCTGGGTCATCTTGCCATGAGCCCCCGCACCAATGCCGATATAGTCACCAAACTGCCAATAGTTCAAATTATGTTTTGCCTGTCTGCCGGGACGACTATAGGCTGAAATCTCGTACTGCTGATAGCCTGCCTCTGCCAGTAAATCCCACCCTTTTTCCTGAATGGACCAGAGGGTATCGTCCTCGGGTAAGACCGGAGGTTTTGAATAGAAAACCGTATTGGGTTCAATGGTGAGCTGGTACCAGGAAATATGAGTCGGTTCCAGTGCAATTGCTTTCTTCAGATCTGACAGACCGTCCTGAATGCTCTGGCCGGGCAGTCCGTGCATCAGATCAATATTGAAGTTGTCAAAGCCCATCCCCCTCAGGGACTCAATCGCCTTGCGCGCTTCATCTGAACTGTGAATACGACCCAGCGTCTTGAGCTTTTCGTCCTGAAAACTCTGAACCCCCAATGACAATCGGTTGATACCGGCTTTTCGATAATCTTTGAACCGGTCATGTTCATAGGTCCCGGGGTTGGCTTCCATGGTGATTTCAATATCCGGCGAGAAACGGATTCTCTTTTCCAGCTCACAGAGAAAACGATCAAAACCTCTGGCAGACATCAAACTGGGGGTACCGCCACCGAAGAAAATCGTATTAAGCGCTCTTCCCTGGAGAGTATTCACTTCACTGTCAAAGTCTGTTAACAGGGCATCGATATAAGCGTCTTCTGGAATACCATCGCTGAGCGCATGGGAGTTGAAGTCACAGTAAGGGCATTTTTTGACACACCAGGGAATGTGCACGTAAAGGCTCAATGGAGGAAGTTCGAGCATATTGAGAATCAGGCCAAGTGATTAAAGCGACCAGGTGTCATCACCGGCCGCATTGAGAAAAAGTAACATGCGTCTGTCAGAGGCGTTGCTTCAACTGCTTCAAAAGCTGTGTCATGGCTTTTGCCCGGTGGCTGATGCTGTTTTTCTGTTCCCGACTGAGTTCAGCCGCTGCACAGTTCTGATCAGGCACATAAAAAAGAGGATCATAACCAAAACCCCGATCACCAGAAGGTGCCTCCAGGATGTAGCCCTCCCAGCTTCCATGACATATCAGAGGAGTGGGGTCTTCTGCATGGCGCATGTAGACCAGTACACTGTGAAAACGAGCGGTTCTTTGCTCTTTGGGCAATCCTTCCAGTCTCTGCAAGAGCTTCTGATTGTTCTCTCTATCGGTGGCCTCTTCACCGGCAAATCGTGCCGAGTAAATACCTGGCTGGCCATTCAGGGCATCCACTTCAATCCCGGAGTCATCAGCAATGGCTGCAAGACCTGTGATTTTTGCCGCATTTCTGGCCTTGATCAAAGCGTTTTCTACAAAGGTCAGCCCTGTTTCCTCAACAGAACCTAGGCTGAACTCACTTTGAGCCAATACTTCAAAATCCAGCCCTGAGAGCATCTGCTGAAGCTCCTTCAGCTTGCCCTGATTACCACTGGCCAATACTACTTTCTTTGGCTCTTGCTTTGGCTCTTGCTTTAGCTCTTTTTTTACCAATGACTTCACTGGCCACCCTCGTAAAATTTCTGGCTGAACTGAATGGTATGACTCTGACTGGCGCCTTCAGGGTGTACTTTGATGGTGAATTTTAGCATTTCTTCATTACTGAACCGGAAACCTGCCAGATAATAGATGGCATCACCTTCCCTGATTTCCTTGAATTTCAGCGCTGACTGCTGACCCAGAAGGTTGGCGGTTTTGCCATCAAAAGAGGCTTTTACTGCCTTGCCTTCCTCACTGTCCCTGACGTTTCGGACAACCATATTGACCAAGCCATTTTTTGGCCCGCGCTCCAGGTCATAAGTCTTGGCTATGTCAGGCTGAATAAAGGTGCTGGGGAATGCACTGTAATACACTTCATAGTCGCCAAACCGGGCCGGTTTGTCATTCATGACACGGGCTTCGGGTACCGGGGCAGCATGGGCCCCCGAAAAAACGGCCAGCGCCAACAGTAGACTGAACAGCCTTACACAAGCCATGACTTCACTCTCCTCGAGTCAGATGATAGATAGCCACTTCTCCCATCAGGTTGGGCAGCAGGCGGGTTCTCCAGCCTCCCCTGTTGGCGCTATCTGTTACCATACGATTAATGATCTTCAGCTTTTTCTGATGGCAAAGATCTTCAAAATCCTTAAACGTGCAGAAGTGTATATTAGGTGTGTCATACCAGGTATAAGGCATAAATTTGGATACCGGCATTCTACCTTTGGTAGCCAGATACCAACGGCAACGCCAGTGACCAAAATTCGGGAAGGTAACAATGCACTCCCGGCCCACTCTCAGCATTTCATCGAGTGCTAAATGGGGAAACTGCAAGGCCTGTAGAGCTTGAGTCATCACCACGGTATCAAAACTTTGATCGCCAAAATTGTCCAACCCCTGGTCAATGTTTTGCTCAAGAACGTTCACGCCACTTTCAATACAGTTCTGAATATTCTGTGGATTAATCTCCAGCCCATAACCCCGAACCTGCTTGTTTTTGCCCAGGTCTGCCAGCAGAGTGCCTTCACCGCAGGCCAGATCAAGAACCCGACTGCCCTGGTCAATCCAGTCACTGATAATGGCAAAATCAACACGGTTACTCATACAGCAGCCTCTTTGCACTCGACAGCGACTCGTTTCATATAGCCCGAAATGGCATTCACATATCGGGGAATGTTCATCAGGAATGCATCGTGCCCCTGGGGAGCATCCACTTCCATGTAAGAGACCTGCTTGCCCGCCTTCAGGAGTGCATCGGTAATCTCTCTGGAACGCTCCGGGGAGAAACGCCAGTCGGTAGTGAATGAAACCAGCAAAAAGTGTGCTTTGGCTGGAGACAGGGCCTGAGCAAGATCATCATTAAACTTCCGGGCCGGATCAAAATAATCCAGTGCCCGGGTCATCAGCAGATAGGTGTTGGCATCAAAGCTGCCAGAGAAGTGTTCCCCCTGATAGCGGAGATAGCTCTCTACCTGGAACTGAGCGCCATAATCGAAACTGTACTCCCCACTCTTGAGTTCACGGCCAAACTTCTGTCCCATGGCATCATCGGACAGATAGGTGATGTGGCCTACCATCCTGGCTAATCCCAGGCCGCTCTTGGGTAGCGTTCCCTCTTCAAGATATTGGCCATCCCGAAAGTTTTCATCGGAGCGAATGGCCTGACGGGCCACTTCATTGAAGGCAATATTCTGTGCCGACAGTTTCGGTGCAGAGGCAATGACTACAGCATGACGCAGACGTTCAGGATAAGCCATAGACCAGTAAAGCGTTTGCATGCCGCCAAGACTGCCACCCACCACCGCAGCCCATTGTCGAATACCCAGATGATCTGCCAGTCTGGCCTGGCTCTCGACCCAATCTTCCACAGTCAGTATGGGAAAATCAGAACCGTAGAGTTTGCCAGTTTGTGGGTTGATACTGATCGGGCCTGTGCTGCCATGACAACCCCCGAGATTGTTCAGACTGACAACAAAGAAGTGATTGGTATCCAGAGGCTTGCCGGGACCAATAAAGTTATCCCACCAGCCAGGCTTACGGTCTTCCATGGTGTGATAACCGGCTGCATGGTGATGGCCACTGAGCGCGTGGCAAATCAAAACACCATTATTCTTTTCGGTATTCAGCTCACCATAGGTTTCAATTACCAGGTCATATTCGTTCAGGGTTTGACCACAACTTAGCCGAAGGGGCCGATCAAAATGAACCGTTTCGGGTTCGACCAGGCCCACCGAGTCAGGGGGAATAGTTTCTGGCATAGTTACCTATCTATCACTTGTTACCGTGAAACACTTTTCAGCACGTCGAGTGATGAAAAACTGTTCTTTTACTCATGGTGCTTTCCACGGATTGTCCATCGGCATGCATGATCATCAGACGAACACAGTTAACCTGGAAACCCAATCTGCATTCACAATCGGTAGAGGCTGCTGCAAAAGTTGCGAGCATAGCGCAGCACTTTTGCGGCAACCTCAGAACGGGGGAGTGTATCTATTTGATGGATACTTGTCAGTATGCAAGCCGGAGATCGCAAGAGTGAGTTCAGTGAAACAACACTCATCACATCAAATTCCTGGTTTGATACTTCATTGCAGGTGTCATTTTCAATAAAAATGACTTCATCCCCATGAAGATGAAATCTCTTTTTCTGAAATAGAAAATAGCCATTAAAAAATAAATACTGACTCAAGACCTCAGGTTCTTTAGTGGCTAAGCAGAAAACAACGGTCCAGAGCCAACTCCGTCAAAGCCAGCAGATGACTCAGGAAAACACCTTCTACCTGACGTGAAGAAAAGTAAAGATGCTGATCTTGAATGTATTCGTCGACGCTCTGATTACAGGTCAGGGAGATGTAAAAAGCCCTCATCGCTTCATCCTCGACATTGAGAACAGAGACAATTGTTGCGTCGGGTAGTGTCGTTTCGCTCATGCAAAACTCCTTGAGGCATTCCACCTCTATTACACAGGATCTTTGGCTGTCCTGTGCAATTCTGAAAAGCATCAAGATTCCTGAATGACTTCAGTAAAATTCCTGTGAGCCACACCAGCGACCTTTATTACCGTGAAGGTTGTCCCGCTGCACCGACATTAGAGATGGATCAGGAAAAGGGAAGTAATGAGTCGGTAGCAGACTGTTCAACCGGTAAGCGATGCTCGTCGTTTTCAAAGCATTTCTGAAACGATAGATTCACTTCAGAACAGAGTCATAAACATTCGCCTATCACCCTCATTCTTGTGTAATTACTTCGCAAGTATAGCCTGCATATAAGTAACTTATCTGAACTTAGCCTGAAGTATGTGCTATCGTAGAGCCAGTGTAAAAGTCACCCTTAACTGCACAGAAGCCTGCCAAACTGCTGCTTCGTTAGAATAGGCAGGCAGCTATCTGTTACAGACAGGCTGATTTCGTCCGAACTATTTCCCGGTGAAAAAGTAACAACTATGTCCATTGAATCCTTAAGCCAACTTGAAAACAAGCTTCAAAACCTGATCGACAAACTTGAGCTCACTCGAATGGAGCTTGAGGAATTGCGTTCAACCAATAACCGTCTGGAAGACGAAAACACTCATCTGAAACAGGAATTAAGTTCCTGGAGCGACAGGGTGGGTACTCTGTTAGGCAAACTGGACAGCGTATCCGATGAAGCTGAAGATGTGGCATACGAGCAGGCATAAAAGGTCATAAATCAGGTTCATGGCCCATGCTTCGGGAATGAAGCTCCTGCTCTTTAGCTGCCAGGCAGTTTCTACCGCCTGATTGTCATCAGGCGGAGAATGATCCGCTTTCCATTGCTTCAAGTTGCTCCAGCGCTTCAATCCACTCTTCTTCGGTTTCCGCGATGCCCTTCTTATATCGAGTCTGTTGATCGAGCAATAATTTCAAACGTTCTTTTTCTGCACTTTCATAGAGCTCCGGACTGGCCAGTTCAGATTCAACCTCAACCAGCAACGATTGCAACTTCTCCAGTTTTTGCTCCAGAGAATCCACTTTCTTTTTCATCGGCCTGAGCTGCTTACGACGCTCTGCATCCAGACGTTTCTGCTCTTTGCGGGCTTGTGCCGAGTGAGTCGATTGAACCGTTTCAGAAATATTTTCTGATTTATCTTCCTGACGCTGCTGAGTTAACCAGACGCTATAATCCTCCAGATCGCCTTCAAAAGCTTCAACCCGGCCATCATGGACCAGAAAAAGATCGTCTGTAGTACTGCGCAGGAGATTACGATCATGCGACACCAGTATCATGGCTCCTTCGAATGTCTGCAGAGCCATAGTCAGAGCATGACGCATCTCAAGGTCAAGGTGGTTGGTTGGTTCATCCAGCAACAGCAGGTTAGGCTTTTGCCAGGCTACAATAGCCAGGGCCAGCCTCGCCTGTTCGCCACCAGAAAAACCTGCAATCGTTTCCAGAGCCTTGTCACCATGAAAACCAAAACCGCCCAGAAAGTTTCTCAACTCCTGTTCCCGTGCCCCAGGCGACATTCGTTGTAGATGAAGCAATGGGCTGGCATCGGCATCGAGTTTTTCCAATTGATGCTGGGCAAAGTATCCTACTCTCAGGTGCTCTCCATCATGTCTCTGGCCAGCTACCAGAGGAAGCTCTCCAGCCAGTGTCCGAATCAAGGTTGATTTACCCGCACCGTTAGCCCCCAGCAAACCAATGCGACTGCCAGGCAGGATATTCAGTTTCAGCCTGATAAGTGTGTTGCCTTTATAACCCAGCTCCGCCTTGTCGAGGGTCAGCAGTGGTGAAGACATTTTTTCAGGATCAGGAAAGCTGAAGCTGAAAGGTGAATCGACGTGGGCCGGCGCTATTTCTTCCAGTCTCGCCAGCGCTTTTAAGCGACTCTGTGCCTGTTTCGCCTTGGTCGCTTTAGCACGAAACCGCTCAACAAACGTCTCCATGTGAGCGCGCTGCTTTTGTTGCTTT
The DNA here is from genome assembly GCF_024606325.1 of Endozoicomonas sp. ONNA1. NCBI lineage: Bacteria > Pseudomonadati > Pseudomonadota > Gammaproteobacteria > Oceanospirillales > Endozoicomonadaceae > Endozoicomonas > Endozoicomonas sp. ONNA1. The sequence goes on along the minus strand of NZ_JAHHPN010000797.1, from coordinate 13,424 downwards.
TCAAAAGCAGCCTGCTGCTGTTGAAGACGCTCAGAGCGCATCCGTTCAAAAGCAGAATAGTTACCACGATAGGTGTGCAGTTTCCGATGCTCAATATGGAGGGTAATGTCAATCACTGCGTCCAGAAAATCACGGTCGTGAGAGATGATAATCAACGTCCCCTGGTAACGCTTAAGAAAACTTTCCAACCAGACAATAGCGTCCAGATCAAGGTGGTTGGTTGGCTCATCAAGGAAAAGTAAATCCGAACGACACATGAGAGTTCTTGCCAGATTCAATCTCATTCTCCAGCCACCGGAGAAATCTTTTACGCTACAGTCGATTTTTTCATGGGAAAATCCAAGACCATGGAGCATTTGTTCGGCACGGGAACGTGCTGTGTAGCCATCTGCCTGAAGCAGCTTTTCGTGAAGTTCAGCAAGCCTGCCATGCTCTTGTTCTTGTTCGGCACACTTGATGGATTTTTCTATTTCCCGAAGTGTTTCATCACCGTCCAGCACATAATCGACGGCTTTCTGGTCCAGAGCCAAAACCTCCTGGGCCATATGAGCAATCCCCCGACCCGCATCGATGCCGACATCGCCCTTGTCCGGTTGCAGGTTACCCATAATCAGGGCCAGCAGACTCGACTTGCCACACCCATTGGCGCCCACCAGTCCAACATGCTGGCCGTGATGAATTGTTGCGCTGGTTTCTTCCAGCAAAACCTTGCCAGAGCGCAATAAACTGACTGAGTTCAAATTAATCATGGCGCGCATTATAAACGCTGTTTCACTGGCATTCCTACGGGAATATGAACCCACTGTGGATTCAAAGATCGACATACTACAAGAAGTTAATATCTGGCAGGCTGATCAAGACATTCGAGATCAAAACCCAGGGCAGGCTACTTCCAAAAATGTGGCAACGTAATCATTGCCACAAAGAAGTACTCGCTGATAGCTGGCGAGAGGGATACGGATTATTTGGTTTTATTGCAGGAGAGGCTTTCCTCTCCTGCGGATACTGCTTAAGAGATTAACGCTTGTCTTTTCTCTTGGCTGTCGCTTTCTTCCTGGCTGGAGCCTTTTTGGCAGCGGCCTTGCGAACTGGCGCTTTTTTCTTCACTACCGCCTTATTGGCAGCTGCTTTACGAGCAGGCGCCTTTTTCTTAGCTACCGTCTTTTTGGCAGCCGCCTTACGAGCAGGCGCCTTTTTCTTGGCGGGCGCTTTTTTCTTGGCATCGGCCTTAGCCTTGGTCTTTGCTTTCTTCAAAGACTCTTTAGCCTTATCCAGTTTTTTCTTAAGCGCTTCAATTTCTTTTTCCAGCTTCTTAACCGGATCTACCTTGCGGGTAGTCTTCTTCGCTGCAGTTTTTTTAACTGCAGGCTTTTTGGCGGCTGCTTTTTTAGCTGCAGGCTTTTTGGCGGCTGCTTTTTTAGCTGCAGGCTTTTTGGCTGCTGCTTTTTTAGCTGCCGGTTTTTTTTCAACTGGCTTTTTAGCCGCTGGTTTTTTAACAGCCTTTTTAGCGGCTGGTTTCTTTTTGGCTACAGGCATTTGGTCATCCCTCGTCATTGCCTTTAGAAGTACCTCTATATAAAAGCTGAATAATTTATATCCAGTTTTAATTAGAAAATAGAGTGCTTATCACGCGACTGCAAATTTTTTTATACATTTTTTTATATAAAATGATTTTTTTCCTTCAAAAAAAACTTGCCGCCTCTCGTTTTATTTTTTTATGAGAGTCATTTAACCCTTGTATTTAAGGCATTTTTGTATAACCAATGTTCCATAGCACTTGCTATCTCTTGACGCTTGCACAAAGATGGAGGAACTTTTGTACTAAGAAAAATTTGCTCCTTTCTTTGTCGAGCTAACACAAACAGTCATGAGCCGGAAATGCAGCCTGGTTGGAACATGAAAACAATCACTGCAAATTCAGGAAGAGCTGCATTTTCGCAATAAATAGAGAGACTTCATGAGACTAAAAGCACTTGCTAGCATCGCCCTGATGTCCTGTTCCATGCAATCAGTTGCTGCCCTGGAGAAAGAGTCAGACAAACTCAGCTACAGTCTGGGTGCAATTTTGGCCGAGCAACTCAAGCAGTTCGAGGGCATTAACTCAGACGCATTGTCTCAGGGAATCAAGGATACTCTGGAGAACAAACCTTTGGCTTTTGACAAGCAGGAAATGTTCAAGCTGATCGAAAAAGCCCGAAAGGATCAAGAGAAAAAACGTCAGGAACAACTGGCAGAAGAAGCAAAAAAGAACCTTGAAAAAGGTCAGGCTTTCCTGAAAGATAACTCTAAAAAGTCAGGCATAAAGACACTGAAAAGTGGCCTTCAATACAAAGTGATTAAAAGCGGTCAAGGTATTAAACCACAAGAAAACAGTGAAGTGACTGTCCATTACGAAGGACGTCTTGTTGATGGCAAGGTCTTTGACAGTTCATACAGCATAAACCAACCGGTGACGTTCAAACTGAATCAGGTCATCAAAGGCTGGACTGAAGGTCTGAAGCAGATGCAAGAAGGCTCCATTTGGGAACTTTATATCCCTTCGGACCTCGCTTATGGTCCCGGAGGTATTCCCGAGAGAATCAGACCTAATGAGGTACTGATTTTTAAAGTTGAGCTTTTGAGTGTGAAAAAAGACTCACAGGTCAATGAGGAGAAACAGAAGTAAACATCCCCATCATTGACTGAGCGGTTTCCTTCATACTGCGTGCTGGAAGATATTCAGACTATCTACCCGCATTACTAATGCTGGGAGAGCAATTCTCTGTGAGATTCGTGAAGCACTTCAATCATCCGGTCTTCCAGAGAAAAACGTTCTTCCAAAGCCTCACCTAGCTCGGACAGGTGAGCCTGCAGCATAGACACACTACTAAGGGACTCACAACCGTCGTTAAAATCCAGACAAACCTGCGTATTTTTTTCCAGTTCGGGCAGAATAGAGTGAGCCATTTCTACTCCCCCATCATTAAAATCAATACCTTCCTGAATCAGTTGTTCGTAGACTTCGAAATGACCAGCTGAAACATAATCAACCAGAATCTGGCACATTTCTTTCAATTTATTTGCAACAGGCCTTTTATCATCGTGAAATTGATTCACTCCATTGATTGAGCAGTAGAGAACGATCAGAGCCTGCCGCTCGTTTAGCCAGCGGTCAATGATTTCTGATACGCCACCCCAACGTTCTCTGGCCGTTTTGCACCCCTCCAGCATGACTATTCCTCTTCGTTTGGATCTCATTTACTCGAAACGGGATCACTTTATCGCCCCTTAAAAATGACGACTCAGTTGCTAGGTTATGACAGTGGATTTTTTGCGGCAAGAGGTAATTTCAATTTACTGTAAATTTCGATCTGAATTATATTTGTACACTCGCTCCAAAAGTCGTTTTTTTAGGGATTTGAGCGTTTTTTAATTCTATTAAGGATAAGAAGATCAGGTTTCATTAAAAAAAATTATTTAATAATGCAGTCAAAAAAGAGACTCTGTCTTCCATGCCCTGAGCTCCCGGCTCATCTGAAAACAGGGTATGATCAATGGCATAAAAATAACACAGGAGAAAACAGTTAAAACAACTTTATACCCTCCATCAGGAAAGGGTTTTCCAATAAAAAGAAAGCTCCATGCGTGAGAAAGTCTGACAGGATCCGAAGAACATTCGACTTACTCACCAGATCCGTTTTTTCAAAAAATCATGAATCATTCAGATTCAAAATAATGTTTCAGAAACTCATCAAAATGGGTCGAGTCAGACGCTTTCAATCGATCCTGGTCTGCTCTCGATTCTGCGGCTATACGCCCAAAATACTCCAACCTTTCAGGCTCAATCTCTTGTTGGCTGAAATAGCGGGAGTGCACTTCAGACTGCTTGAGCATCCAATTAATATAACCGTCTCCGCTACTTTTTAGTGCCTGCAGGATTCTGGCTGAGGGTGTGCACTCAGAATCCAGTAGCTTCTCTTTCTGCTGAATCAGGGATTCCGAGAACAGATCAGACTCATTGGCCTGATCCAGCATCCGGGCCACGGGCATCATTTTGTCGATTAAACTCAGTCCCCAATCAATCAGAGTGACCGGACCCTGCTCATCATTTAATTTCAAGCCGGGACGTCTTCCTTCTGAAACAGTTCGGGCAAAGTTTTCAGTCACTCTCTGGCACTCTGCATGATTAATTTCAGGACTGTCCATCAAAGCAGTAAACACCAGAAAAACATCCAGAAACGCAGCATCGACCATGGACAACCCCAGCGGCTCCATTGGATTAATGTCCATGCAGCGCACTTCAACGTATTCAACGCCATAATGTGATAATGCGGTCAGGGGCTTCTCGCCCCGTTTGGCAATTCGCTTGGGTCGAATGTTGCTGTAATACTCGTTCTCGATCTGGAGAAGATTGGTATTCAGCTGTAGATAACGATCGCCATTTTTGAGCCCGATCTCTTCATAAGGCTGATAGGGGGTTTTAATGGCTTTAGCAAGGCTGGAAACGTACTCTCCCAGAGTGTTGTAACAAATACTCAAAGATGACTGAGCATTATTGGTGTAGCCCAGGTCACTCATTCGCAGAGAGGTTGCCCAGGGCAAATACAATGTGTCTTCATCCAGTTTTGCCAGTGATTCGATGGGTTTTTGCTGAGTAAAGAAACTCTTGCTCACTGCAGGTGAAGCTCCGAAAAGATACATCAGCAGCCAGGAATATCGGCGAAAGTTTCTGATCATTGCCAGATAGGATTCTGACTGGAAATCTTCCAGAGAACGATCTGAAGACTCAGCATCAGACAACAACTGCCAGAGTGACTCCGGCAACGAAAAGTTATAGTGAATGCCGGCAATAGTCTGCATCGCCTTGCCATAACGATGCGCCAGTCCTTCACGGTAGACAGTCTTCATTTTGCCTGGGTTAGAGTCGCCATAACGGGCAATAGGAATACTCTGCTCACCTTCCAGCAAAGCCGGCATACTGCCCGCCCAGAGCGTTTCACTATCAAGGTTTTGGCAGGTGTAGCTATGAAGCTCTTCCAGAAACTTCATGACATCTTCCAGCTTGCAGTAGACCGGAGTAATGAACTCTAGCAAAGCTTCAGAGTAGTCAGTCGTGATATAGGGATGCGTCAGAGTCCTGCCCAAGACTTCCGGATGAGAAAACTGCGACAAACGTGCGTCAGCCGATACCCTCAGCCCTTCACGTTCGATTCCGTGTCGTATACCACTGAGCAGGTTTTGGTTGGACGACTGCTGAAGCAGTTGCAGACGAAACTCATACTGGCTAGTCAAAATACAATTCCAATCCAGGTGCGTTTTTTTGAGATCAACACTCTGCCCGGGAGCCTGCGAGCAGTGTATAAGGCGGTAATCATTTCTTGGAACGGACTATATAACGTTAGAATCTGCCTTGCACCTATCGAATAACTGCGAAGCCTCTCAGACCGTGAGCAGCCTCTCAGAGGCTGCTCCTGTGACCCACTTACTTTCTCAGCTTTTTAGCATTGGCAAACAGATCAGCAAAAGAACCAGCGGACTGCTCTTTTTTAACCTGCTGGTTATTTCTTTTGCCACCACGATTTTGAGGTTTTGTGCCACCAGTGCGTTCACCACGAGGCTGCTGCCTCGCCTGAGCCACTTCTTCAGCCTTGTCACCCATGCGCATGGAGAGTCCAATACGCTTGCGCTGGACGTCTACTTCCATGACTTTGACCTTGACGATATCACCGGCCTTAACCACTTCAGCAGGATCTTTTACGAAGGTGTTGGACAGCGCAGAAATATGCACCAGACCATCCTGATGAACACCCACATCAACAAAGGCACCAAAGTTGGTAACGTTGGTAACAACGCCTTCCAGCTCCATGTTCAGCTTCAGGTCACTGATTTTTTCAACACCTTCCTGGAATTCCGGCGCCTTGAATTCTGGACGAGGGTCACGTCCGGGCTTGTCCAGTTCAGAAATAATGTCGGTCACGGTGGGCAGACCAAAGCTTTCATCCGTAAACGTTTTGGGATCCAGAGACCTCAGGAACAGGGAGTCACCAATCAGGCCGTGCACTGCGCGCTCGGACTGACTGGCAATCTTTTCCACAACCGGATATGACTCAGGGTGCACTGCAGAAGCATCCAGAGGGTTTTCACCATTCATGACGCGCAGGAAACCTGCAGCCTGTTCAAATGCTTTAGGACCAAAACGACCTACTTTCTTGAGTGCTTCACGATCAGAAAACACACCGTTCTGGTCTCGGAAGGCAACAATGTTATCTGCCAGCGTTCTGTTTAAGCCGGACACACGGGTCAGCAAAGCACTGGAAGCTGTGTTTACATCAACACCGACAGCGTTTACACAATCTTCAACAACCGCTTCCAAAGAGCGCGACAACTGAGTCTGACTGACATCGTGCTGATACTGGCCGACACCAATCGCTTTAGGTTCAATTTTAACCAGTTCAGCCAGTGGGTCTTGCAGACGACGAGCAATGGATACGGCACCACGAATAGAAACATCCAGGTCCGGGAATTCACGAGCTGCCAGTTCAGAGGCAGAATAAACCGATGCACCGGCTTCACTGACGACAATTTTAGTCAGACCCAGTTTGGGGTAAGCTCTCGTCAGTTCTGCGACGAGACGATCCGTTTCACGGGATGCCGTGCCATTGCCAATACTGACCAGCTCGACACTGTGAGTCAGACAGAGAGTTGCCAGTGTACCCAGAGCCTCTTTCCACTGACGCTGAGGCGCGTGGGGGAAGATGGTGGTGTGCTCTACCAGTTTGCCTGTAGCGTCCACGACGGCCACTTTAACACCCGTTCGCAGACCCGGATCAAGACCCAGAGTTGGGCGCAGCCCCGCAGGAGCTGCCAAAAGCAGATCTTTCAGGTTCTTGGCAAAAACCTTGATCGCTTCTTCCTCTGCACTTTCACGTATGCGGGTCATCAAGTCAGTTTCAAGCTGGGTCAGGAGCTTTACTCTCCAGGTCCAGCGCACGACATCTTTTAGCCACTTGTCAGCCGCTCTGCCCTGATCAGCAATGTGCCAGTGGTCCGCAATGACTTTTTCGCAGGGATGCGTTTCCAGACGCGAATCAGGTTCATTCTCCAAACGAATGTTAGACTGAAGCACACCTTCATTACGGCCACGGAAGATCGCCAGAGCACGATGAGAAGGAACCTGTTTGATCGGCTCATCATGTTCAAAGTAGTCGCGGAACTTCGCACCCTCTTCTTCCTTGCCTTCAACACTCCGGCTGGAAAGAATGCCTTGACTCCATAACATATCCCGGAGTTTGCCCAGCAGTTCAGCGTCTTCACTGAACCTTTCCATCAGAATGTAGCGGGCACCTTCGAGTGCCGCCTTACTGTCAGCAACGCCTTTATTAACATCAACAAAATCGGCAGCAACCGCTTCCGGATCGGTATCCGGCTCGTTGAACAGTTGATCAGCCAAAGCTTCCAAACCGGCTTCAATGGCGATCTGACCTTTGGTACGACGTTTCGGCTTATAGGGAAGATAAAGATCTTCAAGGCGGGTTTTAGTGTCCGCAGCACGAATGTCCTTTTCCAGCTCAGGCGTCAGTTTCTCCTGATCCCGAATACTGTTCAGAACCGTTTCACGACGCTCCTCCAACTCACGAAGATACCGCAGACGCTCTTCCAGCGTACGCAGTTGTGTATCATCAAGAGCGCCTGTAGCCTCTTTACGGTATCGGGCAATAAAAGGAACGGTTGCGCCATCATCCAGCAATGCAACAGCACTGGTGACCTGCTCCGGACGAACGTTCAGCTCTTCAGCGATACGCTGAAAGATGATTTCCATAGAACCCACTCAATGTTAACTTTGAATTTATCGAATACGGTACAAAATAATATCCGCACCATTAGAGCAGACTGACAGGCATTTAGGCAAAAGTCCTGAAAACGTTCCTGCCTGGAAGCTATCAACTTGTCTTCACCCAGCTTGCCAGAGTATTGAGGGTCGAGGGCGTGTTCAGCATCAGCAAACGCATAGTTAGCACTCTGCTTGCGGTCACCCATACGCATGACTGCGCGCTTGCCAAACTGCCTGTCAATCTGACCAGGGCTGCGACCACGACTCTTTTCTATCGTCATCCGTTGTTGATACCCTCAACGAGCTCTTTTTGACAAGAGACTGTGTGAATGACTCCCACCAAACTGCCTAATGCAGCTATGGCCAGAGCTTCTATAGTCCGTAGGCCGTATTCTAATGACAATCGATTGATTGTCACGGGGTGATGGCAGCGATTCTGTTATCTTAAGCAGACTTTGCTACACAATATTGGAGTAACTGATAAGACCCTTTGTGCCAGTCGGGGCTGTCCGCAACAGAAGTACGCTCCCTGTACACCGGATAAGCCGGCTGTCATCTTAATCCTTCTTCGTCCATTTAAGAAAGAGACAGCCTCAACTTCTGTACAAAACTAGTCTTTGAATCGCCCTGGTACCAAGACTTGACGCCCTGACTTGGTTGAAACCAGATTTTCATCCGTGTCTTTTGAACGCTTACGCTTAAGCGCTTGTTTATCGTTATCCTCGTCCTTTTTACCTTCACCCTCATCCTTTGATTGACGCCTTTTGGTGGTATGGCTGATGGTGGTATGGCTGGGCAGTGACGTTTTTACCGGTTGTACTTTGCTGGCAGTACTTCTTCTGTCTGTCCTGAGATACTCGAGTTTAGCCCTCCAATTAAAGTCGATATTGCATCTGTCAATTTCCATGTCGAGCCACAATACCATCAGAGCCATTTCAGTGGGCTTCATCATGCTGGTCTCACGGAATAAAGCATCCAGAACTGACAAGAGAGTGTCCTCGAACACTTTAAATTCCTCAAGGGATTTATTCTTTATGAATCCTTCCAATTCGCTAAAGTGAAAAAGAAGATTCCATAATACCTGTGAACGGAAATCTTTTTTGTTGAGCTTATTAGCACGCAATGCTGTAAGTGTTAGCTTGTTGTGCTCCATATAATCCTGCCCCCATTTTGATAATTGATTTCTGTGAAAAAGGGGTATTTCCTCATAATCAAAGAGAAAATAAGACAACTCTTTTTCCTTGAGTAGCCAACTTTCGACATTTATACGATTATTGCTTTTTATGAGTCCATATTTGAGCCAGGTCTTGCAGAGATTTGCTATTTTCTGGCCTTCCGTTGCTTCCAACATTGCTCTTAATACCAGTTCTAGTGCAGGATCGAACTTTGTTAACATTTTGGAAAAGTCCATTTCGACTTCACTGGAGCCTCGATTGGATCTCAGTGCATCATGAACTTCATGCATTATCATCCATACGACCAAAGGACAATCTTCAGGTATAAGATCTGTAGTCACCTCTTCCCATGTAATCCCGAGTGCAGCTGCCTCAGCTTTAAGTGCCTCTAGCCTCAACTCTTCAATAAAAGCACTGTATGATTTTTCAGCTGTTTTTTTGTTCCTTTTCTTACTTGCGTTTTTTTCCTTTCCAGAGGGGGCTTTGTTTGCAAAAGACTCTTTCTGGGCCGCAACCTGCCGGGGGTCTGAATGATCAGCACTTTCCACCCCTTCATTATTGGACTGAGTCTGTGAATTGGACTGAGTCTCTGAATTGCTCTGACTCTTTGATGAATCTTTAGATGTGGCAGCGTTATCAGGCACTGACCTGATTCTCCACGAATAATCATTGAAGCGGCCGGATAAGAAAAAATCATCTATCCAGCGCATGAACTTTTCATAGCTTATGGAAGGTTCATGGCCAGCTAAATCCAGCCTCTGTGCACTGTTGCTCCCCAATCCATGAACATTAAGCATCATACTCAAAATACTGGGTGAAAGTGGCCTCAACTCATTGAGCATCGGGGGTGCGTAAGGCTGGGAAAACATGTCATAAGTCTCATCACAGTGAACCGCTGCCGATTTTAAAAAAACAAGAAAAAATACAAGAAGATGCACGACACTAGACAAAGTTCTTTGTATTAACATAAAAAACTCTAACAGTTGTTGGTCATACTAAATATTTACAAGTTCGGCAAACAAGCTAAGCCATGCAAACATTACTTTTGTAGCCTGACTTGTGAAAACAACATGCAACAGAGAGGAAAACGACATCCAGAGCATGTATTCATACCACTGAAGTTAAAATCTCATTTTTCTCAGATTGCACTAAAAGCAGATCAACAGGATGGCACTAAATCATCAAATTGCCAGTAAATGTATGGGAATATTACTCGATCGGGGGCAAATTTTTATTTTTTATTATGGCATTATCGCAACATCAGGCACTTAAGAAAGGTTGACCAGCTTGACACTGTCTTTCACCACTAGCCAGCCACTTCATGATTCCAGACGTCAAACTATAACGGATGGCAATGGGCTCTCTTCCTCTGCGTGGAAAAACTGCGGGCATAAAAAACTGCCGGACAAAAGCGCTTAAAACACCTGTTGAACGACAGTTTTTATTTGTATCAATCTCAATCCAGTGATGGACCAGCGGCGATTAGAGCCTTGCCTTCGTCGATATCAGTAAACTTGCTGAAGTTGGTGATGAAGCGATCAGCCAGATCACGAGCTTTATTATCCCAGTCTTCTTTGCTCTCATAGGTATCCTGAGGATTCAGGATACCATTTTCCACGCCTTCAACATGGGTTGGAACTTTCAGACCAAAGTAAGGAAGCGTCAACGTTTCCGCTTCATCAATGCTGCCATCAATGATGGCATCAATGATGGCACGGGTGGCCTTGATGGAGATACGTTTGCCTGTGCCATTCCAGCCGGTGTTAACAAGGTAGGCCGTTGCACCATTGGCTTCCATCTTTTTCACCAGTTCTTGAGCGTATCGGGTCGGATGCAAGGTCAGAAACGCTGCGCCAAAGCAAGCAGAAAATGTTGGCGTTGGCTCAGTAATGCCACGCTCAGTACCCGCCAGCTTGGCGGTGAAACCAGACAGGAAATGGTACTTGGTTTGCTCTGGCGTCAGCTTGGATACCGGAGGTAGCACACCAAAGGCATCAGCCGTCAGGAAAATCACTTTTTTGGCATGTCCGGCCTTTGAAACAGGTTTAACGATGTTTTCAATGTGCTCAATCGGATAGGAAACACGAGTGTTTTCTGTCTTGGAGCCATCGGCAAAATCGATCGTGCCGTCTTCAAGAACCGTCACGTTCTCCAGAAGCGCATCACGGCGAATAGCGTTGTAGATGTCGGGCTCGTTTTCCTTACTCAGATTGATAGTCTTGGCATAGCAACCACCTTCAAAGTTGAAAACACCATCGTCATCCCAGCCATGCTCATCATCACCTACCAAAGCCCGCTTTGGATCAGCAGACAGGGTGGTTTTACCGGTACCGGACAATCCGAAGAATATTGCAACATCGCCGTCTTTACCGACATTCGCAGAGCAGTGCATGGAAGCCATACCCTTCAGAGGCAGTAGGTAGTTCATGATGGAGAACATCCCTTTCTTCATCTCGCCACCGTACCAGGTGCCACCAATAATCTGTACCCGCTCAGTCAGGTTAAAGGCTACGAAATTCTCAGAGTTCAGACCCTGCTCCTGCCAGTCAGGATTAGTGCACTTCGCACCATTCATAACCACGAAGTCAGGTTCAAAGGCTGCCAGCTCACCTTGAGAAGGACGAATAAACATGTTCTTAACAAAGTGGGCCTGCCAGGCTACTTCAGTGATGAAACGAACACTCAAACGGGTTTCTTCGTTGGCACCACAGAAACCATCAATCACGAACAGACGTTTGCCGGACAACTGCTGGGTCACAAGACCTTTCAGATCAGTCCAGACGCTCTGAGTGATCGCCTTGTTGTCATTTTTACCCTGGTCAGACCACCACAGGGTATCGCGGGTCGTATCATCTTTTACGATGTATTTGTCTTTTGGGGAACGGCCGGTAAAAATGCCCGTATCAACAGAGACAGCCCCTAGCTCGGTTACTACGCCTTTTTCATAACCTTCCAGCTCAGGGCGTGTCTCCTCCTCAAATAGAAGCTCGTAGGACGGGTTGTAAACAATGTCCGCTACGTCTCTGATACCAAGACTGTCCAGAGCTTCTTTGTTCAGCTCAACATTTGCGCTAACTTCTGCCATTAAGAGCTCTCCCAAGCTTCAAGAAAGTTGTTATGTTTGCATTTGTGATTCTATGATAATCGATGAAGCGGCACCTATGATAGGGGATATATTGGTTCAGATAAACGCTTAAGTCGCTTATTTATCCGTTAAAGTTTGATTGCCTGAGTTCAGTGGAGTGAGGATTTGGCCGGAGAACCTCCGGCCAGGAAGCGGATTCGCAAAGTAGCGAGGCCCATCAGTGCATCCTGGGTTCATTACCCCGAAAGATCTCAGCCACATCCTGTGCTGTAAAAGTATAAGTCTGACTACAGAACTGACAAGCCATCTCGATCTTTCCAAGATCGGCTACCATGGACTCAGCCTCTTCCTGACCCAGGCCAGCCAGTATTTTTGCACTGCGAGGACGTGAGCAGTTGCAGCTGAAGGCCACCGTTTCACGATCAAAAACCCGAACTTTTTCTTCATGGAAGAGTCTGATTAACAGAGATTCGTGCTTAAGCTCAAGCATCTCTGCTTCGGTTGCTGTATCTGCCAACATCACCATGCGACCCCAGGACTCCTGACGCTCACCTTCTTCCCGCTCAATGCTGGCTGGCAAAGCCTGCAACAAAATGCCAGCCCCCTGATCACCATTACTGGCCAACCAGAAACGGGTTGGCAACTGTTCGGATTGCTTGAAGTAGGCATTCAGACCTTCTGCCAGGGTTTCATGATGTAGGGGCACAATACCCTGATAACGATTGCCCTTGTGAGGATCAATAGTCATTACCAGCTGGCCATTACCCAGAAGACCTGAAAGGCCTTTTGCTGTGAGCTTGCTTGTATTCTCCTCATCCCAACGCGCCAGAGCACGGAAGGTTTTTTGGTCGGTACACTCAACCATCAACAGCGACAGAGGACCATCACCCTTAGCCTGAAGGCTCAGAATACCTTCAAACTTGAGGGTAGAGCTCAGCAGAACGGCAGCAGCCACCAGCTCTCCCAGCAACGCTTTAACATTAACCGGATAGTCGTGGGCTGCCAGAGACTCCCTAAGACTGCTGCTCAAAGAGACAATTTCCCCCCTGAGATCAGCATTCTCAAATATAAATCGCTGAGCACAGTCATTCTGGCTCACGGCTTCTTTCTGGCTCACGGCTTCTTTCTGCCGCAAGGCTGTATCTTGTTTACTCATCAACGGCTCTATCTGCTGCTTTCGCTTCTGGCTGGCCAGCTCCGGTGTCTGAGCGGGACCAGGAGCCTGACATTATAGCGATTTCGTGCCTCCATCTCATTTGTTGCTTTTACTGACCGATAACAAAGCAATAAGTTAAATAGCTAGCAGCCTGTCGGACTTAAGCGTCCGTAGCGAGGATTGCAACCGCAGTAGGAC
>NZ_JAHHPN010000069.1:0-1105 GCF_024606325.1 Endozoicomonas sp. ONNA1 | reverse complement strand
TTCTCTTTGGAGAAGCTGAACCAATGGCAGAGTGACACATCGAGAATAAGCTTCAATGGTAACTCTTCACTGGTAACTCGATGTTGCGATGAGAGAAGACGAGTGTCGCATCCGAAGAAATGAGGGAGCAGAAATTTTGGCAGGCTTTAGACATATTGCAGTCAATCTGCTGAACAACACGAAAACCTTCAAAGCAGGTCTGAAGAGAAAACAAAAGAAAGCAGCTATGAGTACATGCTATCTGGCTGAAGTCCTTGCTGGGCAGGCACTTTCATGATTTTGCCGTGGCGCGCACTCTTCTCGACTAGGCAGAGTCAAAGAATACGTACTATATTACGTACGCTGATAGTGAAAGAATCAGGAGAAAACCCATGAGCAGATACAGTGCCAGCGAAGCCCGTGCAAATCTGTACAGGCTGATTGATGAAACCGCCCAAAACCATAAACCAGTTCTCATTACCGGCAAACGGAATAATGCCGTAATGGTATCTGAAGAAGACTGGAGTGCTATTCAGGAAACACTTCACCTGCTCAATGTACCAGCTATGCGAGAATCCATCCGTGAAGGATTAGCCAGTGATATTTCAGAATGCAGTGAGGAACCCGGCTGGTGAGTTGGAAATTAATTTACACCCGGCAGGCCCAAAAAGATGCAAAGAAAATCTCAGCAGCAGACCTCAAAAACAAAGTAGAAGACTTGCTGCAAATACTGGCGATCAATCCATATCAAACGCCACCACCCTATGAAAAGCTGATTGGTGATCTGAGTGGAGCATTATCACGGAGAATTAATATCCAGCACTGGCTGGTTTATCAGGTACTTAAAAAAGAGAAGACCGTTAAAATTATCAGGATGTGGACACATTACGAATAGTTGGTCATTGCCTTCAACGGCTTTTCAAGATACTGCTGTTGTTCAGAAACAAATTGATTATCAGACTGATTGATCTGCTGTTCGAGTAGCAGGGAAAAGTTATGAAACCCCCTGAAATTATTGCCCTGTAGCTTATATTTTTTTCTTTTTAATGCGTCCATGGTCTTATAACTGCCCATCAGGATAAGACCTCAGCATGAATGCTCACGATTTGATTTCACAACTCTCTAT
>NZ_JAHHPN010000796.1:0-1542 GCF_024606325.1 Endozoicomonas sp. ONNA1 | reverse complement strand
GAACCAGCTTATAGCCATCATTGAAAGCGACGCTCCCGATGCCGTTTTTAAGCTGGGGCAAATACTGGATGAGCTGGACATGCCTCAGCGTTTGCAGGTTCTGAAAACAGAAGGCACAAACAACAGGGGGACTCCTGTCACGCCTCTTGAGGCGATACTGGAACTGCCGCGTTCATTCAAAGAGGGTTCATTGCGTAACCGGTTTATTGAGCAGCTGATAGAATCTACAACCGATAAGACACGTACTTTGAATGATTTTAACATTCCGTCTGCCCTCCAAAAAATACCTCTGGCTGACCAGGCACTGTCCGAAGCGGGCGACAACAACCTGAGCATTTTGTCCAAGATTGTTCAGGACATAATCCGAAGAGTCAATCAATCTGACACACAACCGCCTATGGGAGACTTTGAAAAGTCTTGTCTTACTGAGCACTTTGTTCAACTGTTCCTGCTCTACGAAAACCCATTTGGAACTATTTATGAACTGTTGGGGAAAATATCCGACGTAACCATAATCCGTGATATTTTGTTCTGCGCTCATCCATTTACATATTCCAGTACTTTTCAGGAGATCTTCACACGATTTGAGCAGCACCCGTCTTACTTTAATTTTGTACGCTATTCAAATAGCCTGATGATGCTGTTGCGATCTTTCCCTGCAACAAAAGAACCTTCACAACGAGAGCCTTCACTTCAAAAACTGTCACTACAAAAGCCTGTGATCAGCAACAATGATAATGCCTCCAACGGAACAATGGCCCGTGGTTGCTCAGCATCAGATGAACGTCAATCCCTATGTAGCAGCGATAGCACCTCCAACGAAACAATAGTCAGTGGCGGCTTTGCATCTGATGAACGTCAATCAGGATGTAACAGCAATAATACCTCCAGCGAAACAATGGCCAGCCATGGAAACACATTCACCCATACCATCCGGCCATTTAACAGTGCCTCTGGCTCTGGCACCAGTTCTCTTAAAACGTCCACTGATAAGTACTTACTGCAGGGAGCAAAGCCAAAGCAGCCTGCCCGTACTGATCGGTCAAATGACTCTTCGCGAATGCGATCATATTCACTTCGTTCCTATGGTGATCATCAAAGCAACCTGACACAGGACCAATTTGGCTGGGAAGTTCCGGGAATAAATCCAAATTTCTTAAGAAAACATTCGAACGACCATTCCCTTTTAGTTGACCAACCTCATCCCCAAAACGCTTCCCCTGCACGGAGGAGTGGTACCCCGCGACTGCTTGCAGCCACCCCATTGATAAATCCGGGAAATACATTTAATGCGGACGGTAGCCCCGAAATTCATGAACCTCAAAATTTAGATCGTAGTCTGGAAAAGTTAAAACGTGTTGTAAGTCAGTTCCAAAAAGATAGAAGAGAATTTGAACGGTATAGAAACATTCGGGAAAAGGAAGAGCAAAAAAGACAGCAGATTAATGAGTTAACTGCACAGATTCAGTGGTTAACAACACAAAATCAATGGTTAACATCACAGAATCAATGGTTAATAACAGAGAATCAGGGATTAAACTT
>NZ_JAHHPN010000795.1:0-1351 GCF_024606325.1 Endozoicomonas sp. ONNA1 | reverse complement strand
CAGAGCACCTGCCCAATAAGCCAGAAATATTCGATTCCGTATGGCTGAGTACTTAGCCTGATTATTCATGCCGTTCAATAGATTATCTTTATCGCCAAGATAGATTCTTTTACCTTGAGCTGATGCTAGACAGACTTTTTAATAGTCCTGATGCGAATGCGGCTGTTTCGCTAACTTATAAATTTTGAGGACGATATTATGAAAAAGTATATTGTGCTACTTGCAGCGACACTAGCGTTGCCAGCAATCGCAGACATTAACATTCCTATGAATCTGGTAAGCGCGCAAGGGGTAGAAAAAACTATTGGTACTGTGACAGCTAGCGAAATGGAATACGGTGTTGTGTTGACCCCAGATCTCAATAGCCTGACGCCTGGATTACACGGTTTTCATGTGCATCAAAATCCCAGCTGCGATGCCAAACAAAAAAACGGTAAGTGGGTAGCAGGCCTGGCAGCAGGTGGACACTATGACCCTCACGGCACTAAAAAGCATGCTGCTTCCTGGGGAGATGGTCATCTCGGTGATTTGCCCGCTCTTTATGTTGATCACCATGGTTATGCTAATCAAGCGGTGTTAGCACCACGCTTGAAATTAGCTGATTTAAAAGGTCGCTCATTGATGATTCACGCTGGTGGCGACAATCATTCCGATCACCCCAAAAAACTAGGTGGTGGCGGTGCCCGCATGGCCTGTGGTGTTTCCAGTTAAGGTAACTGCCTATTGGCACTGCTGCTTAAATTGATACCCTCTTAGCGACGGGGATTCCTACAGCTAGAGGGTCATGTCCGACCGCAGTGCATCCCTTGCCCAATATTGGGATGAACCGCAGTAGGACAGCCTTAAGTCCGACAGGCTGCTAGAGAAAATGACACATTACTTCTGTTTCATTCACCGCCTCTCCTTCCCACTCTGCCCCGGCATTGATCAGGAGGTTAACGCAGTCGGTATAGCCCAGCTCGGTCGCGATGGACAGCGGGGTGGCACCATTCTTAGCCGGGGCGTTGAGATCCGCTTTGGCTTCGATCAGGCTTTTCAGGATGTCAGTATGGCCCTGGTGGGCAGCGATGAGCATCGGGGTGACACCATTCTTACTCTGGGCGTTGACATCCGCTTTGGCTTCGATCAGGAATTTTACGCAGTCATTCTTATTTTCTTGGGCAGCGATGCACAATGCGGTGCCGCCATCCTCAAACCGGGCGTTGAGATCCGCCCCGGCGTTGATCAGGCGTTCGACGATGTACTTGTGCCCCTTACGAGATGCCAACATCAAGGGAGTGAAATCACTATATATAGCGGCATTGACATTGACTCCTTCTGCCAGTGACTTCTCCACCTGATCCAAATCCCC
>NZ_JAHHPN010000004.1:0-1082 GCF_024606325.1 Endozoicomonas sp. ONNA1 | reverse complement strand
TGTCTACATTATTCTGGGTGATAGCTATGTTATGAGTTTGTTTCGTATTCCAGTGAGTTGTAAAAGAGTGGAACCGAATAGAGTAATAATGAAATACCTGAATTATGGCTATGCTAATTTATACTTTGATGGAAAAAGTGTTGAGTTCATAGGAATAAGGTAAAACACCCAATTTGTATACAGCAAAAAAGCCCCACCAATTGGCAGGGCTTTTGAATGTCACAATCAGGTGGGATTTAACCAGGATATTGATAAACCTTGTCCTTCATGAACTTCTTCCTATCCAAACCAACCCAATCCCACATTTCTGGTATCTCAGCACCCAAGGTAATCTTTGCCCGGGTGTGCTTGCGTATTGCATCAATAAGTTTCTTATAAATCTTGATCCGGAACTCCTCTGAGTATCGTAACCGTTTATCATTCGGATCATATTCCTCAAACTCCTCCATATTGTTAAATAGAGTGGTCCAGGGATGGTTTTTTCGGATATTACGTACCATATCCTTCCTAAACCTGGTACTCCCAAGGATAATTTTGCTTACATTAGATGGATCTATTGATTTCATTACTTTATCGACCAACTCAACATATTCAGATTCACAACCATCATAATTAATAATCGGCTCAATACATAATCTGATATCATAACCACCGCGACCCTGAATCTTCTTTATCCCGTTTAACCGATCCTCAAGTGACGCTGTTCCATGCTCATATTTATCAATGATCGTCGGTGTGTTTAAACCAAATGTGAATTTAATCCTTCCATGACCATCATGCTTTAAGACCTCGTCAAAATTCGCAGACTTGGTCCAGATTGCAAGATGAACATTTTTATGTTTATCAATTATCTCATCATATACAAACTTCATGTGTCCTGAGTATGGATCATTACCAATTATATCAGTGTACTCCCCAATATTCATACTCAGCTTTCTTTTTTTATTCTCATTATAATACTTAGTAATGTCACTTTTGACATCAGCAAGCTTTGCATTGTCAATATTTACGCCTAACTCTACTAAATAGGAATCAATATTCCTTTTGAGGTAATCAATGGCAGCACCATCAGATATAATCCC
>NZ_JAHHPN010000794.1:0-1436 GCF_024606325.1 Endozoicomonas sp. ONNA1 | reverse complement strand
TGAGTTTCAGACCTTTCTCATCATTATTGCTCAAAAGGCATATTACAAACGGCAGCACACTTGAGAGAGTGCCTGACAAAACTCTCTACACCTTCCGGTGCACAAATCGTTAAAGGGTCTTTCCTGCCTTGCATGCTGGCACTGGTGATCAAGCCTGGCAGTCCAAAGATATGGTCACCATGAACATGAGTAATGAAAATACCTGCCAGGCCGGACAGCGTGTAACGGTTCCTGGTTCCCCGATGGCTCTCCATCCGCTGAGGGCTCTCCATCTGCTGAGGGCTCTTCGCCAACAGTCGCTGCTGAGTTCCTTCACCACAATCGACCAAATACCAGTCTCGACTTTCATCCAGAGCCAGAGCCATTGCGGTCACATTTCTGTCTGCGGTAGGAGAACCTGCCGAGGTTCCCAGAAAAGTAAATTTCATAAAGTTGTCGTTTACCTGCACAGTTTCCCCCCAAAGGGTTCTGCTGTTTTTCTGCTTTTAAAACAGCATAACACGTTACAGGGAACGGAAAATAAATCGGATGCGACCTGAATATAAGTCTCCATCAGGTACTTAATGCCATTTAGGTATGTGAAAGCCTGATTATTCAAGGCATACTGGAACCTCCATCAAAAAAATCAATGGCGCTTGAGTATGAGAATCACGGCTGCAACCCTGATGTTCGCCGTAACCCTGACTCTGTTCAATTTTATGAACAGCAAAACGGCCCACGCAGAATCCGTGGAACAAGAAACTCCCCAAGCTCAGCTGGAGGCGATCAACGTAGACATTGAACATCTGAGAAAACTGCTGGAGAAGCTCAACAAAGAACGCTCATCTGCCGAGAGGCATTTGCAATCCACCGAAACAGAAATGAGCCAGCTGCAAAACTCTATTCGTAAAATAGAACAAGCGCTTGAACAGGGAAAAGCCGACGTAAAAAAGCTTCAAAGCCGTCAGCAGGCGCTGACGGCGCAGAAAAATAACGAAAAGAGTCGCATCGCCAACAGTGTGCGATCCGTTTATCTTGCCAGCCGGGATAACCGGCTGAAGTTACTCTTGAATCAGGAAGATCCGGAAGCAGTATCCAGACACCTGACCTACCTGAGGCATCTCCAGAAAGCTCAGCTGGAAGCTATCGAAGCCTTTGAGAAAACGCTGGTCGATATAGAAGACAACAGGCAACAACAGCAGGCTCTGAATGACAGACTCGAAGGGCAGCAAGCGGACCTTACCCAAAAACAGGACCGTTTGATTAAATCCAGAAGTGACCGGAAACAATTAATCTCTACAATCAACCGTCAATTCAACAGCAATGACCGGGAACTGGACGCCCTCAATCAACAAAAGCAACAGCTGCAAGCGGTATTGGCCCGGCTCGCCGCCAGAAAACCAGCCAGTTCCCCCATCCAACAGTCCAAGGGAAAACTGCCCTGGCCGGTCAAGGGT
>NZ_JAHHPN010000793.1:0-1216 GCF_024606325.1 Endozoicomonas sp. ONNA1 | reverse complement strand
ATGTCGTTTATCCCACTAAAACCCATCCCAATCAAAGATCGGATGTCCATGGTGTTTGTCAGCAAAGGCCGGATAGATGTCCGTGATGGCGCTTTTGTTGTGGTTGATGAAGTCAAAGGTGACAGAAAGCATATTCCTGTGGGTTCTGTCGTTTGTATTATGCTCGAGCCAGGTACACGGGTGTCCCATGCTGCCGTCAAACTGGCGGCAACGACCGGGACATTGCTGATTTGGACGGGTGAGTCCGGTGTTCGACTCTACTCGGCCGGACAGCCGGGCGGTGCAAGGTCAGATAAGTTGCTCTATCAGGCAAAACTGGCTCTGGATGAAGAACTGAGACTTAAAGTCGTTCGCAAGATGTTCGAGTTTCGTTTTGGTGAGCCTGCCCCTTCTCGTCGTTCAGTGGATCAACTGAGAGGGATCGAAGGTGCCAGGGTCAGGAAAACGTATCAGCTGATGGCAAAACAATACGGTGTGGAATGGAAGGGGCGAAGTTATGACCCAAAGGATTGGGAATCAGGCGACACCATCAACAAATGTTTAAGTGCCGCTACAGCCTGCCTCTATGGCGTTACTGAGGCGGCGGTATTAGCGGCGGGCTATGCCCCTGCGATCGGATTTATTCATTCTGGCAAGCCCAAAGCATTTGTGTATGACATTGCTGACCTGTTCAAATTTGAAACAGTGGTGCCTGTCGCGTTTCAGATTGCTGCCAAGGGTACCCATAACCCGGACAGGGATGTACGTATCGCCTGTCGTGACAGTTTCCGTAAAACACGACTTCTGAAAAAGATCATTCCCTCTATTGAAGAGATTCTGGCGGCAGGAGAAATTACGCCACCTCCACCGCCGGATGATGCACAACCACCGGCGATTCCTGAGCCTGTTTCTATTGGTGACACAGGCCATAGGAGCAGTTGAAATGAGTATGTTGGTTGTGGTGACTGAAAATGTGCCACCGAGATTGAGAGGCAGGTTGGCTGTCTGGCTTCTGGAAATTCGGGCAGGCGTGTACGTTGGTGATGTCTCTATAAGAATCAGGGAAATGATTTGGGAGCAAATTAATGCGCTGGCTGAAGATGGCAACGTGGCCATGGCCTGGGCCACCAACACAGAGTCCGGATTTGATTTTCAAACCCACGGCAGAAACAGGAGAATACCGATTGAAGAAGATGGTTTAAGGCTGGTTCTTTTTAAATCGGAAGAGTAATTAATC
>NZ_JAHHPN010000792.1:0-1368 GCF_024606325.1 Endozoicomonas sp. ONNA1 | reverse complement strand
TCGTCGCTACGTTTAAAGCCTGCATGGGTGGCTTCAGTAAGAGCACCAATGGCAGTTTTAATTTCTGAGAGTTCACGGTCATGCTGTGCAAAGCGCAAGCCATTTTCCCGCTGGTTTTCCATTACAATCTTATGTGTTTCCCCGGTAATCTAGATGAGCCGGTGTACGGCGTTATCCAGCGATTCAAAATAGGATTCAAGTCTCCCTGCACGATGCTCCAGTGACATACCGCGTTTCGTTATCATTTATTGTGAAAGCAGTCAGCATAGCAGATATTGAGAGATTGCACGGAGACACCTAACATACCTACTCAGGGACATCCTTATCGGTTGGAAACATAATGCCTACTCAGGGACATTCTGATCGGCTGGTAACATAATGTCTGGTTCAGCCTCACCGCCAATGACGTCGTCGGGTTGAGGGGCGCAGCCTCGGAAAGAACTGGAAGAGTTGTTATGTTGCAGCTTGTGGCACAAAACTGATTTTTACTTTATACCCAATCGCCTTTGCATAATCTTCGATAGTTGACAACTTTGGAGATGTTTTAGAATTTACATTCTCCAAGCGTGAAATATTACTTTTTTGCGTATGCAGAATTTCAGCCAGTTCTTCCTGGGTTAAGCCTGCTTCTTTACGAAGGGCAATAAGCTGCTTACGTAATTCATAAGCAAGCTCAAGCTCTTCGTACTCTGCCCTCACTTTTGGATTTTCAAGAGCTTTTTTCTTGAAATCAGAAAATGTTGGTCTTGTCATTTTTTGACCTCCTTCATCCGCTTTTTGGCAAGATCCAGCTCTTTTTTAGGCGTTTTCTGTGTTTTCTTGATGTAGGAGTTGAGGATGATGACCTCTTGCCCCTTGACCTGACAAAACAGAGAACGACCTATGCCTTCTTTGCCTTTTGCTCTGATCTCGAAGAGACCATCACCCATTGGAGCTGTATATGGCTTGCCCAAAGCAGGGCCAAATTCTTCAATCATTTCAGCTAGATGGATGAAGTTAGCCAAGATTCCCTCGGGGAAGCTCAGGGTCTCTTCCTCTACCTTCTTGCTGTAAAACGTAATTCGCCACTTCATACAGAAAGGTTATCATACTTGATAACTCTTGCAAGAAATAGTTCCCTGATATTTGTGAAGAGCCTGCTTGCTGCAATATATGGAGGAGACCGGGGATGCTGAAACTTTCAAACAGATGATCACTGATCTGCCTGCTGAGCAGGCGGTAGAGACTGTGAGAAATGCTTCGTTTTTTGGGCGGTTGATGGGTTTGAGTAAGTCAGTATTTCAGCTACGAATTTCAGACAATAGCTCTGGATGATTGTCCAGCAGTCTGAACAGTTTTACCAGTGAAAGTGGTGGTTTGGTTTTGCCA
>NZ_JAHHPN010000791.1:0-1349 GCF_024606325.1 Endozoicomonas sp. ONNA1 | reverse complement strand
TCGTCGCTACGTTTAAAGCCTGCAAGGGTGGCTTCAGTAAGAGCACCAATGGCAGCTTTAATTTCTGAAAGTTCACGGTCATGCTGTGCAATGCGCAACCGATTTTCCCGCTGGTTTTCCAGTACAATCTTCTGTGTTTCCCCGCTAATCTCGATGAGCCGGTGTACGGCGTTATCCAGCGATTCAAAATGGGATTCAAGTCTCTCTGCACGATGCTGCAGTGACATACTGCGTTCCGTTATCAATTATTGTGCAAGCAGTCAGCGTAGCAGATACTGAGAGATTGCACAGAGACACCTAACATAGGGTTATGTTGCTACCTAAACAATTCAGAATGTGACCCCAGACGCTCAAAGAATATTTTATCTTCTACCACTGCATAGATTAATAACCAGTCTGGCTCTATGTGACATTCTCGATAGCCGCGATAGTTACCAGTCAGGGAATGGTCTTTGTATCTCGCTGCAAGTGGTCTATCTTCTATGAGCCGGTCTGTGACTTTTTTTAATTTTGAGCAATCTTTACCCTGCTTCTTTGCTTTTTTAACGTCCCTTTTGAATTGATTCGTACTGACTGGCTTTAGCATCATTAAATATCCAAGTCATCGTACATTTCCTGAGCGTTTTCGTAGTGCGTTAAACCAACCCCTTTCTCTGTGTCGTCAAAGGCTTTAAGGGTTTCTTCATTAGGTATACGAACATCAAAAGGTAATCCATTGCACAAACCTACTTGCTTATAAAACAAGGTGATTGCATCTGTTGCGTTCAGCCCCAGTTTCTTGAATATCGCTTCTGCATGTTCCTTCACATCAGGCTCTATTCTGGCTCGGATCATTGCGCTTTTGCTCATTTTTAAGTACCCCTATGCGTCATATTGTTCTGTACAGTGTCATTGTAGATCATTTGGGGTACAGTGCAAACGCAACATAACAAACGCTTCCAATTCGTGGCTTCGCCACCCGACCGCCCTTCGGTCGGCGTCTGAAGCTGAGGGATATACTGCACACTCGGTATAATATCATCAACAACCGTACCACGAAGCATACTATCATGGCAGGGAAGCAACTCTCGGAGAAATCGCAAAGGCCGACCATAGCATACGCATGGCCAAAGCTTATACGACATTGCTAGCCCACCCTGACAGTGTCATACAGCAGCGAGGCCGTGACCTAAAGCTCTACGAAGAGATCCTGCGTGACGACCAGTTAAAATCCTGTTTCCAGCAAATACGTCTGACTGTCTCACAGTGACTAGTAAGTATTTCAGCTGCGAATTTCAGACAAAAGCTCTGGATTATTGTCCAGCAGTCTGAACAGTTTTACCAGTGAAAGTGGTGGTTTGGTTTTGCCA
>NZ_JAHHPN010000790.1:0-1004 GCF_024606325.1 Endozoicomonas sp. ONNA1 | reverse complement strand
TTTAAATACAAAGGGTTATTATGGGACTTTTGTACAAAAGGCGATGGTGCTGGACAAGCTACAAATATTTTTCTAGATATACCAGAAAAATGCACTGTCAAAATAAGCTCTGTTTGCGAAACTGGTGCTGAGAGTTGCGGGATAATTAACTGTGGAGAGAGTGATTGTGTCGCCAGCTGGAATATGCCTTATAAACCGCAGTTTTACGATTTTCCGGATGGGTGTATGGGCAAATCTATTAATTTTCCCTCTGATAATAATAAAATCATTATTCCTGCTGTAGTTGGAAGTGTCGTTTTTGTTGGAACGGCGTCAGTCATCGGAGCAGCCTGCTATTTTTATCACCGATATAAGCGACAAGGTTATCAGTATGTTCATTGATCAGAACAAACAGGGGCAATGCCGCATCACAAATACTCCCGGTTCTTTCGTTTCGCTCACCTGACGCCGCCTTTGTCGGCTCGGCTTAACAGGAGGGACCTGACTTGCGAATTCTGGCGATATACTTCGGGTCGTTCTGCTGATCACTATGAAAATGGGCATGGCCAGGTTCTCAGACTGAAAGATAAGACGACGTTGAGGTTGGACGTTCGCAGTCGTTCGAATCTGGATGTTGAGCTAAAGCCAGAGGGTGAGTGACAGGGAGGTGATTATCTTGAATACTTACTTTTACCACTAAATGTAAGTAATTTCTGGCAGAATATTGAAAAAGCTTTAACTCATTGATTTAATTGAATTACTTTTATCAAATAAAACTGTGTTTCAATAAATACCCCATCTGATATACCCTAAAAAACCTCACAGTAGCAGGAGCTTCTTTGCTGGGGCTTTTCTTGAGTCAGGAATATTTCGAGGAATTTGCGAATGTCCGTAAAAAGCTGACTCTTGACCAGAAAGAGGCCGGAGAGATGTTTGGTGGAGGGGTTAACGCATTTTCCCGATACGAAAATGGCAAAACCAAACCACCACTTTCACTGGTAAAACTGTTCAGACTGCTGGACAAT
>NZ_JAHHPN010000789.1:0-2667 GCF_024606325.1 Endozoicomonas sp. ONNA1 | reverse complement strand
TATTGCTCGATTTACCCATTGAAATACAATCCAAAATTTATAGATATTTGCAGACTCGTGATATTGTCTGTTTAACACTGACAAATTCATACATTAACAACGCTCTCAAAAATGATGCATCATTGGTAAGGGCATGGTATCGCCAGATTGCTTCATCTCACCAGGCTATTCCAAGAACCATCGGCACTGCAAAAGATAAAGATCAACTCGAGGATTGGTTGAGCCGTTTTACAAAGGATAAGGCATTAGTCAAATCAGTCATGGATCGCCAGGCGAGTTTTTATTGCCCTGCCCTGTTCTTTTCCACTCTCACTCAACTGATGATTGAATGTAAAACATTTAAATTTGAGACAAAGGCCACCCTTCCCAATTATGGCGAGATCAACTCAGCTACCTTGAGTGCCGATGGTCACTATCTGGTGAGCATCTGTGATCGTCAAACGGTGAAAATCTATGGCCGGGAGACCGACGGATCATGGCAAGCAAAAGGCACTATCTCCCATAATGGTTCTGTCAGATCATTCATGCTCAGTAACGATGGCCACTATGTGGTGACCGCCAGTGCAGACGGCAAGGCGAGAATCTATGGTAAAAAGGACGAACGATCATGGGAAGAAAAAGCCATCATTTCCCATGATAACCCTCTCACATCAGCCACCTTCAGCGCCGATGGTCGCTTTGTAGTGACCACCAGTATCAATGGCAAGGCGAAAATCTACGGCCGGGAAGACGATGGGTCATGGACAGAAAAAGCCATTATTAGCCACAACACTTTAGTATCATCGTCCACCTTCAGCGCCGATGGTCGCTATGTGGTGAGCACCAGCTATGATTGCAAAGCGAAAATCTATGGCAAGATTCACGATGGGTCATGGATAAAAAAAGCCATCATTCACCATGATGATTCAGTCATATCAGCCACCTTCAGCGCCGATAGCCGCCATATGATCACCTTTAGTGCAGATAGCAACGTCAATACAGGTCTCAAGGTCAAAATCTGTGGCCTGGAGGACGATGGGTCATGGGAAGAAAAAACCATCTTTTCCCATGGAGATCATTTCCTCTCTGCCACCTTCAGCGCCGATAGCTGCCATATGGTAACCTCCGGTCAAGATGGCAGGGCGATAATCTATGGTCAGGAAGACGGATCATGGAAAGAAAAAGCCACCATTTCTCATAATGGTTGGGTCTACTCAGCCACCTTCAGCCCCGATAGCCGCTATGTGATCACCCACGGTCAAGATAATGAGGCGAAAATCTATGGCCAGAACGATCATGGATCATGGGAAGAAAAAGCTACCATTTCCCATCATATGCAAATCAACTCAGTAGCCTTTAGCGCCGATAGCCGCCATGTGATCACCCTCGGTGTAGACAGGAAGGCGAAAATCTATAGCCGAAAGCTCAATGGATCCTGGGAAGGAAAAACCGTCGTTTTCTTTGTTTCATATCTCAAATCAGCAAGCTTTAGCATCGATGGACGCCATGTGGTCATCACCACTAACAATAACGAGGCGGAAATTTATGGCCAGACAAGCGATGGGACATGGCAGAAAAAAGCCTACATTTCCAATCTTAGAGGGATCACCTCAGCCACCTTCAGCGCCGATGGCCATCTGTTGATCATCCATGAAAATGAGCCGGCGAAAATCATTGAGCTAAGGATGGATGAATGACTAGCTTGAACTTTTTATGCAGATTAACCAGGCTACCGCCGCCATCCATTGAAAGGCGACCTTGACTACTTAGTCTTAATGACAAGAATGTTAATCACCATAACAAAATATCAAACAATGAATTTAGATTATTGTCCAATAAGCTAAAGACTTAAAAGGAGAGTGATTAATGACAATAATAAACGGTTCATTACTTGGAGATATCGTTAAGTTTCATAAACCAGAGCATCATGCCAACACGGCAGTCATCGTAATAGATGAGATGGATAAAAAATGGAGTTCTGAGACTGTTGAGAATCATCTTGTTAGAAAACAAAGCCAACAAGAAACCCTTCGCTTTTGTAAAGAGCTTGGATGTAGAATCATTGTCGTTCATGAGCACAAAGAAGCACATCCAAGGCATATCTATGATGTTATTAAAAAACCAGATTTTCACTGCACCAAGCAAGCGCTAGGTGTGCTTAACGCAAAAACTGAGCCTCCCTTATTGCCTTTTTTAAAAGAAAGAAAGATTACAAGCCTTGTTCTTATGGGGGGTCACTACCGTATGTGTGTTCGAGAATCTTTGATAGGCCGTTGTTCTTTTGGGCTTTTAAGTTCTGGCATTCTTAATCATCAAATTACCGTACTCACATCGCCGTCTTTACTGGCTAGTTACAGACCTGAAATGTATCAATTAGAGCCTAAATTTTCGGCTGATGCCTGTTCATTCAATAACAAAAATGGTGATTTTATCGCAGATGCTCAATGGCCAGTTTTTGCATTACACACAGGAATGAGAATCTATACAAAAATTTCTGATTAGCTTCGATCTTGCTTTGTGCAGCTGATGAGCCGCAAAGGGAACTTTAAACATCAGCTTGCCAGGATAGCGTAAATAGTTTCCGAAAAAGTTTTCGAAAAATAGTGTCAAAAAAACTCTTGCCATATCCTATTCCAGGAGCCTGTCGGACTTAAGACTGTCCTACTGCGGTTGCAATAAATTGGTCTA
>NZ_JAHHPN010000788.1:0-8019 GCF_024606325.1 Endozoicomonas sp. ONNA1 | reverse complement strand
ATTGCTTTTCTGACCAGTCTGTTCCGGTTGTCATTCAACAAAGTGTTCTTTGATCGTTCGGATAAAACGAATACCCATGCCTACCTTTTACTGAAAAGTTACTGCTCTCAATTGGGCGTGGCTCTGTTGTTTATGGTCACAGCTCTGTTTCTGCATCAGGTAAAGCCACCTCTGGAAGCGCTTCAGGCTGTGTACTTTATTGCCTCCATTTTAGCTTTGGTTTATTTCCGCTACAGCTGGCAGAGCGCGACTGTCAGGGCGGATAGAGCCGCCATGAATGAAAAAATATTGTCTTGAAAAAAACGCAATAGATATTGAGAAAAAAGGGGATTCTTACCATGCGTAGTGATTTTGAGCAGGTACTGCTGGGCAATCAGGAAGCGGTTGAGCAGATGATCGGTTTTGTTTCTGGTATGAGTGCTAATGATTACCGTTTCAGTGATTCAGGCCTTTTTCAAAGCACAATCGGCCAGCACTTGCGTCATGTTCTGGATCTGTATGAAGCTGTCCGTTCTTCTTCTGACGAATTGGTGGATTATGATATTAGACGCAGGGGGCTTTTGCTGGAGCATGAAAAAAATGCGGGACTGGCAGAGTTGAAAGATTTGCTGCAATGGTTGCAAGCATTGAAAGCCGAAGATCTGGCATTAGAGGTTGTAATGAAAACTGAAGTACTTTTGTCAGCAAGCAGCAGCGTGCGATTGAAATCCACACTGGGAAGGGAGTTGATCTTTGCCAGCAGCCATCTGATCCATCACCTGGCAATGATGGCAACGATCGCAAAAGTGGCAGGCAACAGAATTGACCCTTCCGTGGGTATGGCTCCAGCTACTTCCACCTTTAACAGAGGTCAGCTGGTGACTTCCTGAACGGAATTGATTTCGTCTTCAGTCAGATAGCGCCACTCACCCGCTTCCAGATCAGGGTCGAGAGTGATAGAGCCTATCTGTTCCCTATGCAGGGCCGTTACACGATTACCCAGAGCTGCAAACATGCGTTTGACTTGATGGTACTTGCCTTCATGAATCGTCAACAGTACTTCCTGATGAGAAATAAATTCAAGCTGCGCCGGTCGGGTCCGTTTTTTCTCCCCTTGCAACTGAATACCTTGTGCAAACTGTTCGATGGCAGACTGATCCGGGGGCATGGCTAGTTCTACCCGATAACGTTTTCCACACTTTTTAACCGGTGATGTGATTTTATGAGACCACTGGCCGTCGTCTGTAATCAGCACCAGCCCTGTGGTATCCACATCCAGCCGACCGGCTATCCTGAGACGATCTGATTTGATGACATCCAGCAGATCAATAACGGATGGATACAGTTCGGCTCTTGTTCCTGAGTGTGTCGAACAAATGGTATCCACCGGTTTGTTGAGCATGATGTAACGAGATCCCACCAGCGTCAGCGGTGCGCCATCCAGAAGAATCTCAGCATCGTCAGTAACCTTACAGGCCGGATTTTTGACGATAACACCCTCCACACTCACCGACCCGGTTTTCAGAAGTCTTTTGCTTTCTGAGCGGGTCAGTTCGGTGCTTTTACAAAGAAATTTGTCGAGTCTCACTGGCTGACTTGTTCCCGGGCCCAGTTGACGAACGCCTTCCGCGTTTTCGGATCGGCTTTTTCAAACCAGTAGCGCAACATGCTGGCGCTCATATTGGCATCGTCATTTTGATTGGCAGCAGAACCATAGATCTCCTCATTCTGAGTTGCATTGGCAAAGCCCGTGGTTTGCTCTGCAAAGACACCCAAACCTGAAAATTCACTGGCCGCTGCCGGGCTGTCAGAACGATTAAACTTTTGGACGTCTGCCGCATAGTTGCGACCGAGCTGGATACCCTTGCTGGGCAGAATGGCAAATTTAAAAGGAACGGCTTCGCCTTTTGCATCCTTCAATGAAATCTTGCTGGTGGGGTCATCGTTGATCGCTTCTGCCTGACGCATGTTTCTCAGTTCGGGTGTATCAATAGTGTATTGCTTGCCAACTGCTGGATGGAAGGTCAGAACAAAAGGTTTGGAGGTGAAGCGCGTCCGGTCCCCGCCATTAGTGACGACATCAGATAATTGAAAAACAATCTGATGGCGTTCATCGGTCAGAGGAATGGGCTTGTTAGCTTCCACCTTGAAGTCGAGGTCTCTGGCATTGGTACCGTCAAGAACCAGTAACTCAGATTTGGCTGGTAACTGAAGGGTGGCCTGTTCAGCTTTGGATCCAGCAGCTGAGACCGATGCGACCATGAAAAAGCTGAGGGTCGACGCCAGGAATCTGTTTAACCATGGGCGATGATACATTGAGCGCTCATAGAGGCTGAAAAAATCGTTTAAAAGAGAGCGCATAGATATCCCCTTATGCAACTTATACTGATGAGGGTGAGAAAAGCCTGCACAACATGCCGGACTCAGGGGCTAAAAGCAAGTGGCTTTTGGGAGGCTGCATTCTGGTCAGCCGGTTTGCTGCAGTGATGTGACCACTTTTATTATCTTAAGTTTCGAAACTATCATAACCCGTGTAAGGTCTTGAATATGTTAAAAAAGATAGAACTCACTCCCAAATTTTTACTCCTTGAGGAGCGAGTGTAATTAATTCCGGGGAACTAAGTCAGCGTAATTATGTCTCAATAGAACATGCCGTTCTTTAAATAATGATTACTCGAATCAGGCAACAATTATGCAAAATATCAAGAACACTTATGCTCCGCCTTCTTACCAGCAGCCTGACCCTGAAGGATGCACCGCCACTCAGGACTGCTCAGAAAGACTGGCGGACGCAGACTCAACTACTGCCAGGGCTTCTGCAATAAATCCAGAGTCTCATTTAGCGTGCATTGATAAAACCAATGACCCGGCATACTCCGAACCCAGCGATTTTTCTCTAACAGAAAGACAGGCTGCGACCAGTTCAGTAGAAAAAACCTATCATACACCTGATTTGACATCAGCTTCTGACCAGAGCTTGCCGGAGGACTCAGCAGCCTGCAGTCCTGCCTTAAACATTCTCCTGAAGCCTCTGCGTGATGAAATTATTTTGGATACTCTGCCTTGTTTCCACGGAGCACCGTCCCCACCTTCTCAAGAAATTACGATAGCGGCTGTCCAAAGCTTCAAGCGTGAATTACTCGAATTTACAACGAAACTTGATCAAGAGTTTTTTGATAGAACGTTTCTTGATACAGATGGTCCTCAGTTCCATAGCTTAATCTACAACAGACTGGCTTTGCTCAAGCGTCTTGCTAATAAATATCAGGTATTCAAAGACAGTTCATACAAACTGGTCGATTGGTATAACGCAAGAAAATTGGCTAACAGAAGTCAATATGCCGTATTGTCCAAACGGCTTTTTTTGAGCGATGATATGTGTAACGTAGCAGTGTGGCTCGCCAGGCACTATCGTGTTCTCGATAGAATGTTATGTCGATGGGCCTCCATGGCTGATTCCCCGGGCCAGCAATCAAACAGTTTTCTGAGCGAATCTATTGTTTGCCATTTGTCATATGTCCGCTCTGTTGTAGAGAGCATGATAAGATACGCTGATTTCAACAGCCATATCGCCCTTCGGGCACCGGTAGAACCAAGGAAGTACCATTCAATTTTGCATGCACCCCCTCGGGAATGCCCCGAACTTAAGCTACGTGAGTCTAACATCCTGAGTGAAGGGGTCAGCAATCTGCTCACTGTCATTGCCACGGGTTCATTGGAAGTCCTGAACAGGGAAGATTCTCAAGATATCTTGAATATCGCTTCTGGAAGCCTTTTCAGCTCAATAGATCGATACAGGGAAGAAGGGGATGATCACACATTCCAACCAGTGTGCGTTGACCAACAGGCGATTGGGCAACATCTATTTTGTGCAGAGTTATTCCATGCAGCTGTATTATCAGGACGGTGGGATGAAGCCGATAAGGCTTTTGAAGCAACCACTCGAATAGTTTTCCATAACGAGTATTCACTGGAGCCAGTTATTCAAGCTCTTAAAGATAATAATACAGCAGGAATCAACATCGAAAGCTGGCATAAAGATGTTAAAGAATATACACAATCCCGACCCAACCCACTTAGTATGTATTTCATCCTTGGGCTTGAAGCTGCTTCTACTTACCTGAGTACCCTTCTTGCTCACAAGGAGAGTGCCACTGAGAACCAGTCACCGTTAATAAAGGTAATGAAGACGGAGGAGCTGAAACAAATACTGGATGTTCTGGATCCATGGGCAGATCAGTTGCAGGAGCTTGGCTTATTGACCAGTGATGGAATGAAAACCTTTAAATACCGTCGTCGTTTATCTCTCGCCTGGCATAGGTTACAGATTCTGACCAATAATCAAGCGATCGCCATCAGGAATAGCATTCATGAGGCCAGAAAAGTCATCATGCAACATGCCACCTCGGATGGGATAACAAATGACAATCCGCAGCAGCTTCCTGAATACCTGAAATCCCAGCTGACACAAATACTTATCCAGAATAATGATATTTTAAAACTCATTAATAAAGAGTGCGATGCATACAATTCAGACATTAACATCTCAGAACTGGGCAGAGAGTCCTGTGAACGGCTCATTAATATTTTTGAAAACAATGTAAAATCGCGGCACACCGAATTATTGCTGACGTTCTTCCACTGCAGTTATTACTGTGCAATGCTCGTTGAGCATGTTTCTCAATGCGCTTCAATATTCAATGATCTCGAGGCCTGCCTTACATGCATTCATACCAGTGATTCATCGCGCTCGCTTAAGATGAGCAAAGAGAAATGGAAAGAAAAAATCAAAGCGAATGATTCCGGGATTAAAGAGAAAATTGATCAATTTGATAAGATCAACCAAAACATCAAAACCTGTTTCAAAGACGCTTTCAGGCAATTGAACAACATCAGAGAACACGTCATTAATGAACAAGATATTTGCCTGAAAATTGCGCTGTTCGAGTCAATTCATGCTACTTTATACTACAGTTTGCAACAGCTTCAGCGTTTGAATTCTGCTCTTGTCCTCGTTAGCGGTAAACGGATCGATATTCTCAAAAATGAATTTCCAACCATTCTCAAGCTTGAACAGGCTACCGTCAGTTGTGGGAAGAAATTGAAAAAAAATATTGCTTTCATAGCAGGCTACTTAAAAGATCTAAATAACTCTAAAAAACTATCATTAGTCAAAACCGGTGGTAGTCATAAACCGAATCCAGTCCAAATTAAAAATGGCCGATCTAAAGAACAATCCAGTAATAACCGTTATACTCTGGCAGATTTTGCCGCAAAGACATCTGTTACTGGAGATACTCCGGATATTCTCAATACAAGAGCTTATTTTCATGAGCAAATCGCCAGCGAAGTACAGGCGTTGAATCGTGAAAATAAGCCTGTGGTATATTTGGGAAGCCGTGCTTATCAGACGCAGGTCCAGTCACTTTGGGGAAGCGAGGCATTAAATGGGGTATCCGGCAATGATCTGTTACCGGGCGAAATATCCCGGGGAGTTGTTGAGCGCTCAGTCATGCCAAGGGATACAGATCTTTTGGTACTTAATAAAGAGCAATTCAGTGAGATCAAAGAACGGTTCTATCATCGTCTGGAGGAAGCTGCCCT
Source organism: Endozoicomonas sp. ONNA1 (assembly GCF_024606325.1). Taxonomy (NCBI): domain Bacteria; kingdom Pseudomonadati; phylum Pseudomonadota; class Gammaproteobacteria; order Oceanospirillales; family Endozoicomonadaceae; genus Endozoicomonas; species Endozoicomonas sp. ONNA1. The sequence continues at coordinate 2,436 of NZ_JAHHPN010000788.1, read as the reverse complement.
TTCACGCGGTGACTTGCCTGAGAAATGTAAGCTGCTTATGACTAACATTGGTGAGGCGTTTTATTACGGCACAAAATGTTATTTCTGCAACCTCATTCTTTGTTCAAAAGAAGGGTATACAACGAAAGACTGGGTTTATGTGGTTGACTTGATCAGCCCTATGGACACTGCCCCGTCAACCCTGCTGTCTTACGATTCTCCCATACTGGCTTCAGGTGAGCCGGTGCACAGCAGGCAACTTACTACCATGATGATTGACGAACTCAACCTGGCAGTTGGTCAGGCTGCTGGCCCTGATCGTGCATTGATGGCAATGATGCGCATTAATGTATTGGCGGCCCTTGAATCTTCAGAGCCAAAGCTCGATTCCGTATCAGGCATTGTACTTACGCATGTTCTGGAGCGTCTTCAGGACAGTTACCCCAATCCAGCCCTGGGCAAAATGGCCAGCATACTGCGCTCCAGGGCATTTAACAGGGTTGCTTATGAGGGAACCAATGAAACGGGTTAAAAAGCTGGTGTCATATATGATCCACCCCAACTCTCCTGACCCTGAGACCCTCAGTCCTCTGATTTCATTATCAATATGACTTTCAGTAACAGTCCGGTTTCCAGTTCATCAGCGGGTACAACCGCAGTGAACAATGGTTTGGGGGTCATAGCCACTCTGGCCATATTGTTGCAACTATAACCTGAGCTGATTCATCGCCTCGGTTTAAAGAGTCTGTTGCACCCTGAGCAACAGCACTAAAGAGAGATTAGACAGAAAGATACATCTATTTTCTTGCAACACCTTAATCATATTAATGGATAAGTATAAACACAGCGTCTAGGCTTCCAATCGACTTTTCCGGGGAGTCCTGAAAATGATTAAGTTGCAGCACCATCCGTCCCTGTTCATCATTCCTGTATTTCTGTTACTTGCCCTGAACCTTCAGGCTCAAAACACGACTCAATCTACAATCACTGTTCAACCGACAGCCGCAGCTCAATCGTCAACTGCAGCTCCTACTACTGCACCTACTACGGCACCTCCCATCCCAACAGAATTATGCAGCTCTCTCAGAGATCAAACGACGGGGGTTGAACAACGGCTTAACCAATACCGTGATCTTGTTAGCGGACGACAGTGCGTTGTTCTCACTGCCAACGCTGCAGATGATTTAAGTGAGTTGATAAAACAGATTCCTGATAACACTGTTATCTTGCTTTCCTCCAAAACAACTTCTCCAGCCGTTACCCCTGTGACAGGTAAGCCCACTGTTGAATATCTTATTGCCAGTGCAATAGCTTTGAAGAGCGGTCAGGACATCGTCGGGGCTGCTGATGACGGTTTTGAAATTGTTATCAAGCTTCATGATAACTTTACCAATAGATATATGATCGGGGTTGGAGTTGGATACAGTCGCAAATTCAATTCTGGAGAAACAGGAGACAATCATATAAAACATATTACTTTCCGGCCAACCGGAGTTAATCCCGATACTCTCACTGACGCTGTTATTCACACAAATTGCTATAACCGGACATTATCTATAGAGAACAACGTTTTTTATCTCCCTGTCTGGGCCGCAGTTAACATTAATTGCTCTGCGAATCTGGATGCATCCACCAATGATTTGCACACGGGCCCGGGCTTACGTTTCGCTAATAACAAGGTCATTGGTGAAACCATCCGCACGACAAAACTCAGTATGATTCCCGAGGAAGCAATATTCATTAATTTTCGAAACATCAATAACCTGTCAAATAAGCTCGAAATAATTGAGAACACATTCCGGGGCAAAATCTCGGAATTGGCCCAGATTGCCATTGGATCCGGAAGCAATATTAATATCTTCAGAAACACTGTTGATATTGACAATAAAGGCAAGACACGTAGCGAAATTCGTACAGGAATTGAAACCCGAAGGGGAGGGCTCGCTTTAAAAGGTCTTTTCGTTTTTGCCTATAGAAAAGCTCCTCTCATTAATCTGGCTGGTAACAATATCTACGTCACAACGACAGCTTTAACTATCTATGACAAGCTTGATCTGGCCTTGGCCTGTAACGACTTCCTGGGAATGACTTTGTGGAAAGTAGACAACGAATATTTCTCCCTGAAAGCCGTTGATCCATTGCCACTGGCAGGTGAGTGTCAGAGATCTGAGAGTTCAACCGTCGGCATGGCAACGACCAGTGCACCGACACTTTGCCAGATCGTGAATAGCTGGACTCCTATCAATGATTCCAAAGCCACTGCTTTGACTGGACTGACCAACGTCGAGGGTCAGTTCTACTTTGACTCAGCTGTTTGCATGACAGACCCTCAGTCCTCTGCTTCTATTACCAATGCGACTACCAATGCGACTACCAATGCGACTTTCAGTATCAACCTGGTTTCTAGGAGCCTGACCGAGAATGGCGCCCGTAGCGAGGACGGCATAAAATTGAGGA
>NZ_JAHHPN010000787.1:0-2023 GCF_024606325.1 Endozoicomonas sp. ONNA1 | reverse complement strand
TGGTTGGCATAGACATTCGTTACCCCTCTGCAATCACTTGTGTGAAGCTGGCCAGCTCACGCATTTTTTCCAGGCCCAGTCCACTGGCAATAGCGTCCTGCGCCATGGCTATCCCTTCCTGCAGGTTAGTGGCGACGCCGGAAACATAAATGGCTGCACCGGCGTTCAGTGCGATCATGTCGGCCGCCTTGCAGGCATATTCGCCTTCCTGCTTGCCCAGGGTATCCCTGATCAACGCCAGGGAGTCCTCGGAGCCTTCTACGCTCAAACCGACCAGACTCTGGGACTCAATGCCAAAGTCTTCCGGCTTGATCGTGTATTCACGAATTTCGCCGTCTTTGAGCTCAGCAACAAAAGTTTCGCTGGCGATACTGATTTCGTCCAGACCGTCCATGGAATGTACGACCATGACGTGGTAGTTGCCCAGCTCACGCAGCACCTCAGCCATGGGGCGGCACAGTTCACGGGTGAACACGCCTATGACGAGGTTTTTTACACCGGCCGGGTTGGACATGGGGCCCAGGATGTTGAAGAAGGTCCTGATGCCAAGTTCTTTACGCACACCGACAACGTTTTTCATGGCTGAGTGGTGGGCAGGAGCAAACATGAAACCCACGCCTACTTCTTCCGTACAGCGTGCTACCTGTTCAGGCGTGATGCCGAGCTGAATGCCTGCCTTTTCCAGCAGGTCAGCACTGCCGCTGGAGCTGGATACCCCTCGGTTGCCGTGTTTGGCAACGCGGGCACCGGCAGCAGCTGCGACAAATGAAGAAGCCGTGGAGACATTGAACAGGTGGGCGCCATCACCGCCGGTGCCGACAATATCCACCAGGTGCTCAGCGTTAACTTCAACAGCGGTAACCATTTCTCTCAGTACCTGGGTAGCCCCGGTAATTTCTTCAATGCTCTCGCTTTTCATACGCATGGCGGTCAGAAATGAACCGATCTGGGCACTGGTGCACTGACCTGTCATGATGTCCCGCATGATGCTCATCATCTCGCCACGGTCCAGGTCATGGTGGCTAATAGCTCGGGCAATACCCTCTTTAATATTCATGTCATCTGGTTCCAATCGTTGTTCTGAAACGTTGTTTTGTATGGTCCGGATTTTGTCACCATTGACATCATTGCTTGAGGAAATTATCCAGCATGTCATGGCCGTGGTCGGTCATGATGGATTCCGGATGAAACTGGACGCCTTCCAGAGGCAGAGTCTTGTGGCGAATCCCCATGATCTCATCCATGCTGCCGTCTTCATGCCGGGTCCAGGCAGTAATTTCAAGACAGTCTGGCAAGCTGTCTTTTTCAACGATTAGAGAGTGGTAGCGAGTTGTTGTGACCGGGTTGGGTAGACCAGCGAAAACCCCGAGGCCCTTATGGTAGACGGGTGAAACTTTTCCGTGCATGACTTTCCGGGCCCGGACTATTTTACCACCGAAGACCTGACCCATGCTCTGGTGTCCCAGGCAAACACCAAGAATGGGTTTCTTGTTACTGAAGTGCGCAATGGCTTCCATGGAAATACCGGCCTCATTGGGTGTACAGGGACCCGGAGAAATGATGATACGCTCAGGGTCAAGGGCTTCTATCTGTTCCAGGGTTATGCTGTCGTTACGATGCACTGCCACTTCCTGACCCAGTTCGCCAAAGTACTGAACCAGATTCCAGGTGAACGAATCGTAGTTGTCGATCATTAGAAGCATCTTAGTTTCGCTCCCCCGCTTGCTTCTGATTGTTGGAGGCGGCAGACAGACCTGTCTGGGCCATGGCAACGGCTTTAAAAAGGGCCCGACCCTTATTCATGGTTTCTTTCCATTCCATCTCGGGAATCGAGTCGGCAACAATACCTGCACCGGCTTGTACGTGGAGTTTGCGATCTTTGATCACTGCAGTCCGAATGGCAATAGCTGTATCCATGTTGCCGTTCCATGCCAGATAACCCACCGCTCCGCCATATACCCCGCGCTTGACAGGTTCCAGTTGATCAATAATTTCCATGGCTCGTACTTTGGGTGCGCCACTG
>NZ_JAHHPN010000786.1:0-4338 GCF_024606325.1 Endozoicomonas sp. ONNA1 | reverse complement strand
GAATAAAGGCGCTCTGCATAAATTCCTCAGCACCCTTATCGGACAGCATCTGGACGAGCTTCCTGAACTGGGGCACATGGACACCGTGTTTGCTGCCAATAAAGTGTTCAAATTCGCCCATTGCCGTATAAACACCGGCACCTCTGACGGCCTTCAGGTAGTGTTCAAGTTCAACTTTGCTGATCAGGCCTTCACGGAGCAAAGTGATTATATTGTAACCACTGGCAGAATGGCTGGCGAAGTATTCCGGGAAGCCTTTCAGGCCCCCTTGTTCATGCTCGACGAAGTGAATGAATGTTTTGCCCATGCCGCGAATCAGGTCGTCGTATTGTTGGGGCCCTTTTTTTGTCTGATAGATGGCCCATAGCGACAAAGTCAGGACATGTGAGAGAGCACTCTGAGGTCGATCTGCTATTGGCTCGAGAGTGGATTCCGGGAAGACCTTCAGGCTCTTGAAAGTTTCCACCATCCGACTGGCCTGTTCAAACGTCAGTTTGTCTCCGATCTGTGCCTGCAAGCGAATCGCAGCAAATCCATCGTCAAAATGCAAAGTCGGAAGCAACAGTGTTTGCTTACCGCTGGCAACTGCTGCTTCTCTCAGGCCAATTGCAGCTTCCAGGGCTTGTTTTTTGAGAGGATGTTGCTGGGTGAACTCGTGGATAGTGTTCAGAACCTGTACCTGTTTCGGCGTGTACTGGAAGGGGCCAGGGTCACTCTCGACGGCTTGCTCTGCTGCCTTCAGGACCCCCTTCATTCTCTCAATGTCTGTTTTCCTGTATTCAATATTATTTTGCAAATGATTCTGTTCCTGAATCAGGTGTCTGACAGTGCCACCATAGCCATCGTTTCCACCTATTTGTACCTGTCTGTTTCTCAGGGCATTAAGCCGTTGTTCATGGGTGTCAGCAGGAGCTGGTTTAAGACCCATAGCTTTTTCGGTGGCTTCAAGAAGCGCATTATGATCCGCCAAGTCTTGTTTTGCATTGGATAAAGCCTCACTTTTGCGGCTCAGGGCTAAAGACAGCTGAGCTATTTCGAGATTGGGTAAGGCTTTAATCAACTCATCGCTGGTTCCAAATTCGATCTCCTTTTGCTTGCGAATCATATCCGCTTGTGCAAGAGCCTCTTCAGTCATTGCATTGGCTACATTCATACTTTTTCTGTCGTGTTCACGCAGTAAGTCTCTGAGCTGAGCGTACTTTTTCCTGTTGTAAAGCAGTTTACCCAATGCTTCACTGAATTTATTTTGACCATCAGAATCTGTATAGCGTGCAATGGCAATCAAGTAATCAGATGCTTCCTCCAGACCGGTGTCACCTGTTATCTGGATATTCAGACCTGATTTGATTCCCAGTTCCTCAAGGATTTCATCTCGTTTTTCTGCGCTGCATTCCAGCAGGAAATGCCTGATGTCTTTCAGTCGCTCTTCAGTGGTTTGCTCGTCACTTGCAGCCAGGCCTAACTCGATCTGAGCTTCTTTCATTCTCTGGTTGAGAGCTGCGTTTTCTTTATCCGGGATATGTTGGAGGTCAGCACGGTTCCCCGCAAATATCAGGTGTTCGCCACGAAGCTCTTTCAGGTTGCGATGAATAGCTGCCAGTTCATTTTCAGCATTTTTAATTGCTCCTCTGGCTGTGGCGGCATCACGATCAAGGACAAATCGGGGCTTAGGCCCCAAGCGAGCCATTTGCCTGTCCAGCTCATTTTCAATGGCTGCGATACGCTCATCAACCTCAGGCTGACCGGCTTTAAACACTTCTTCATCCAAGTGTTCAAGTTTTGCCTTAATCAGGCTGTTCTGCTCGTCTATACCGGCATCAACTCTAAAGTCCCTAAGCTCGAGTTGATCAGCCATTTGATTGTTTCTGATTCTTTTGACACCCTCATCGTCATAAGTTTCGTTTACTTCTTTCATTAGTTCCTTAATTCTGTCTCTTAGAGCATGCTGCTGGTCGAACAGATTGGCATCGTCTGCAAACCCTATCTGCAGATCACTGGCCAGTTTAGCTATGAAATTTTTTCCTCTTTCTTTAGCGGCAGGATATTCATGATGTAAGATATTCAGTGCGACCTCCAGATCGATAAGATAAATTGCCTGTCGTATTCTGGCTCGCTGATCCGATTCTTCGTTTAAAGAGTTGAGAAGATCATGAATGCCAGAGAGTAAGACGTCCACCTGCATCGGACTCCCCTCCGGAGCGGGTCTGTCAGTTGCAACACGGAGGAGCCTGTCCATGTCAGCCAACTGGTCATTTGAGACATTACCGCTATCAAGTCTTGCACGAACCCTTGCCAGTTTTGCTGCCTTGCCATCACTTTCACTGATTCTGACTCTGATACCGAGTCTGTCTTCCAGCAGTTGCAGTATGATCGAGACCTGTGCCTCTTGCCGCAGTCTGGCTTCACTGACGTATAAGCGTATGTCTTCAGAAACGAGCTGACGATTGAGATACACATCGTCCCTTTCATTGATGTGACTCTTATCTCCCAGAGCTTTTTCCATGGCACGAAGTGTCTCAAAAACTTCAGGCAAGGCTTTGGACTGACCAGGTGTGTTGATGTCTTTCAGTTGTTCTTCCAGTGCTGCATTCTTGAGAAGCGTGGTATGAATGGTTGACTTCAGGACATTGATGTCTTCTGTTGCGATGCCCTCGTTAAGCTCACTCAGATCAGCGATTTCTTGTTTGACATTCATTGTCTTAATTTTTTCAGCCCGATCTTTGGTATCTTTTTTGATGGTCTGTTGCTGAAAACGTTCCTGACCGGCCTGAGCTGCCTGCTGCTTCGGGTGCTTTCGAATGGCCCGGGAACGGACTTCCGGACCCTTTTCGATATCCTGGTCCAGACTGAGCCGATGTTGAATCCTGGTCAGAAGTTTGTGGATTCCAGCATCGGTCATTTCTGTCTTTTGTTGCAGGTGCTGGTACTGCTGAATGGACTGACAGCGGGCTACCAGATCGTTTTCATCCACCGGAGTAATACCGAACCGGTCTTCAATGGCTGCCAGTTTTGCTTTTACAGCCTCAGGACCAGGCTGTCCTGTTGCGGCAAATGTTGCGGCCACTGATTGGTGCATTTCATGAATGTTTTTTCTGATAAGTCTGACTTGTTCTTCTGCTGGCTGGGTACCATCCCAGTTGTCAATACCAAGCACCTCTGCCAGTTGAGTGTTGTGAGCTATGCTGGCTTCTTCTCTGGCGTCAAGGAGTTGTCGTTGCAGATACGGGATTCGTTCGACTTCATACTGAAGTTTCTGTGACTGTTCTTCCAGTTCTTTCGCCACTTTACGAATCAGTGCGAGCTTATCCCCGGCCTGTTGCTTAAGTTGAAGTGCTCTGAGTTTTTCCTCTTCACTGGCATTGGCTGTCTCCGATACAAGCTCTAAATGGTTTTTAACCCGGATCAGTTCGCTTTTTTTGACCAGGTGCTCTTGCAGCTGTCTTTCCCACTCAACCATTTGTCTGGCCGTGTCGCTCACGACTTTGGCAGCAAACTGTTCGTCGTGGTTAAAAACATCGAGCTGTGATTCGTCGACAACGGGTATATGACTCATAATACCGTTAACAAAATTCTGATTGATCAGGAGGTCTTTAAGTGCAGGCTTGAAGCTGAAGTGTTTTGTGAGTTGAATCTGCAACCAGGTTGGTGTGATGACAGTTGAACTGGCTCTGACATGCTCTGGTGTGAATTCAAATTCAACTGCTTGAGCTGGCATGGCACTGGACAATGCCTGCTGAAGAAATTCGTAGTAGGAAAGCGCATGCACTGCCAGTTTATCCTGGTCTGTAAGCGTCGTCGGCTGATCTTTGCCAGCTCCGGCATCGTGCCGTGCAACAAACTCCTCCAACAGTGCCATCTGCCTGCTTAGAATGGCGAACTGGTAGCCTTTGACCTTATGTTTTTTAACCCGTGTCGCAGCAGCAGCGGGGTTATTCTCCCCGGCTTCTAACCAAAGTTTATGGAGGTTTTCTACAAAGGCGATATCATGGGGATTCGGATTCTGACCATGGAAAACAATAACCTCTCCGGAAGCTTCTGCTACTTCCAGCTTTGGATAGCCCTCAGGCACAGGATAAACCTGTGTGTCATCCTCGACGTGAACAACATAGCCGACAGGTTTGCTGTGTGCCAACAGATCATTAAGGGCCTGCTGTTGTATATCCCCTTCCAGGACATGAACCTGAACATAGGCAGAGGTGGCTGCCGCCAGCAGGGCTTCATCATTGACAAAGAGTGATTGACCCAGACGTTGCAGTGCAGGGGGCTGATCGCCCGAAGCGATAAGACGCATGAAGGTACGCCCATTCACTTCAACTTTTTCTACTTCAATGGTGGCAA
>NZ_JAHHPN010000785.1:0-23225 GCF_024606325.1 Endozoicomonas sp. ONNA1 | reverse complement strand
ACCCCCCCCTGGTCCCCCATCCATTCCTTATATACCTGCACACAGAAAATTTTGATTTTTTGAAAAAGTGAGATCGCTATGTTTGACGACGATGAAAAATCTGAAAAGAAGCCCAAGCTGACAGGGATGAGAGAGCTGAATGATATGGAAATCCGGGTAATGAATGACATTGCGACACTGGGTAATCGTTTTGGTGAGTTGATTGAGAACTTACGACTTGAACCTGATTTGGATGACATTGACCGGCGATGGATTCAAATCGGGAAAACACACCTGCAGCAAGGCATCATGGCTCTGAAACGTGCCATTGGCAGGCCTGAGAATTTCTAAGATGGTTTGGCAACCCGAGATACACCCTCACTGCAGGCCGATGACTGTGGAAGAGTCACAAGTCTGGTACTGGCTGGAAGGGGCAGGTCGAATCCTGGCTAACCTGCAGGGTGATGAACAGGCTAATGCTCAGATGTCATGGATGCTGCAACGCTGGCGGCTTGATCCTGTGTGTTTCGCTGTTGAGGCTCTGAGAATAAAACTGATGCCTTACCAGGCGGCCGCTTTGCTGGATTTGGCAGATGCTCCCATTGAGTTGTATCAGTTCTATGGCTGTGATCCTGATAAGCCGAAACGACAGGTATTGATTCCTTCGGGGCATGGACTGGGCAAAACCCGGTTGTTGGCCGTCGCTATTCTCTGGATGCTGATTACCCATATGTTTAGCCATACCTTGTGTACGGCTCCATCTTCCACTCAGTTGACCGGGCGACTTTGGTCAGAAATCAGGAAAATGTACCGGCGGTTGTCGGAATACTGGCCAATGATTGCTGAGGAATGGGAAATACAGGCGTCGTCTATCGTTAATGTGAACACTGATTACGGGGACTGGAGCGTTGTTGCCCGGACAGCCAGACCCGAAAAACCGGAAGCTTTGCAGGGTGCTCATGCTCTGGATGAGGATGATGCTGACGGCCAGTTGGCTGAGATTTTCCAAAAGGAATTTAATGATGTCCCCTCCGGCGGTATTTTCGTGGTTATTGAGGAAGCTTCGGGCGTGGATGACATTATCAGGGAAACGCTGGAGGGAGCGCTTTCGGAAGAGGGAGCCCGACTATTGGCACCGGGCAACCCGACCCGGGCAGAGGGCTGGTTTGCGAATGACCTGGACAATACGACTCGCTATGCCGTTCATTGCCTTGATTGTCGGCTGTCGGATCGAAGTAAAACTTACGAACTCCCGTGGAGGGACACAGCAGGAAGAGTCCATCAGTTGACCATTAAAGGCTTTGTTCAGCCTGCCTACTGGGAAAATATTTTGGCTGACTGCGACGGTGATGAAGATGCAGATTATTTTCGTGTCAGGGTGAGAGGGCTTAAGCCAAGGTCAACCATGACCAGCACCATTAAGACACACTGGATTGAGTCTGCCCAGGAGCGCAGAAACGATGCTGACAGCGTTCAGGAATACATTGTCATTGGTCTGGACTTTGGCCTGACCAATGACAAACACGCCATGGCCGTACGACAGGGTTTTAATATGCTGGATGGTCAGGAATGGCTGATCAAGGATGACCCGGAGCAGGTGACAATAGAGGCCGCTGGGCGTGCCATTGACTCACAAGAACTATTTAATGCCCGTTACATTATTGGTGACAGTAACGGAGTGGGCCGTGGTGCAATGGAGTACCTGACCCTTTTCTACCGGAACAAACCCAATAAGCGAGTCAGGATCATCCACTATAACTCGGGCCAGGGGGCATTGGACAATAAGCGTTATAACCGTCGCAGGGATGAAATGTGGCACAAATACGGCAGGAAATGGCTGGCTAATCCCCGCTGCAGTTTACTGAATATCACCGGCTTGAAAAATCAGCTAACGGCCCCGCAATACAGCGAGCACAACAACCTTGTTTATGTTGAAAGTAAACGGGATTTGAAGAAAAGAAACATTGAGTCAACCAACCTGGCGGATGCTTTGCTGCAAACGCTGATGGTTCATGTGCCAGAGGTAGAGCCGGAAGACAAAGAGGAAGAGCAGCCTGTTCATCCGGCGGTGTTTGAAAAGCACTTCAAGCGTATTAAGCGTATGCACAATAGTGGAGGGTATATTCAATGACCGTATCCGATGACACCTGGCGAAAAAGGATCGATGCTGCCATTAAGCGCAGGGAGCCTTATGAACAGGTTTGGAAGTTCTATTGTCAGCTTCATTACTATGCTGAGCAGCTGGTGTTGTCGGACAGTGAAGAGGCAAATCATTATGTTGATCTACCCTCAGGCGACAGAGTCCGGTTAGGTCTGGTGTTTCGCAATATTGAACAGACTTTGGGTTACCTGGAGATGGATGATATTGGTGTAACCGCCAGAGCAAGCAGCTATACACGGCCACTGGATAATATTGATACCAATAATGAAGCGGTGGTAGAGCAGGCCTTGTATGACAGTTTAAAAGGCTCTGGTCTTGTCGGTGGGCCTGAACGGATTGATCGGCTGAAGCTCGATGCTCTGTTGGTGGGTCATGCCGTGTCCTTCAGTTGGTGGAAGCTGGTTGAAGAGGAGGTTGAAACCGGAAGAGTCCCTGTATTGGTAGAAAAAGATGGGGTGCTGGAGCCTAAGTTGGATAAACAGGGGGAACCTGTCTTTAAGGCTGAGAAGACTAGCGTCCCCATTTGGGAAGGGGTGGTTGATGAGCGCATCAGCCCACTGGAGTTTTTGATGTCCAGCACGGCTAACAGTATGGATGAATCGCATTGGCTGGGCTTTGAAAGGATCGTAAGGCTGGATGAGCTGAAAGAGGATAAACGCTACACAGGGTTGCCCAGGGATTTAAAAGGCGGAAGCTATGAGATTAAAACGCTGCAAGGTGACCGGGGTGTTAGCGGCGATGATTGTTATGTAGAAGACAGCGTTAAGTTAATCACTGTCTGGGATAAGTCGTCTCGTGAGTTGCTGACCTTTCTGGAATCTTCAGAGTCATTGGGTGATGAAAGCACTGACGAAGCATCAGACAATAAAAAGTTTCAGAAGCTTAGGCAAGTGCCTTTTCCGGTGGACTTTGAAAACCCTGAAGACAGCCCGTTTTCGCTTTATATCCCGATTCCCGCCAATGATCACCCGTTTGGTATCAGTCAGGTTGAGCATACCCGCACCCCGGCACTGGCCAGTGACATGTTGTTTACCCGGTTTACCAATATGAGCCGGGAGCAAAAACGGGCCTGGTTGTATGACAAGAACAAAGTGGATGGCCAGCATGTTGACGATTTTCTGGATGATAAGCGTTCTTTAGGCGCATTGGGCGTTGATGTTCAGGATGGCGAGGATTTGTCCCGGATTTTCAAGGATATGCAGTCGATCAATATTCCTGACGGTTTATTGAATGCCGCCACGCTGAATGAGGATATTGTCCGTAAAAATTCAGGGGTTGCAGAAACCCCGTTTGGGGGGACAGAGACAGCCACCGAATCTGAAAACCAGATGATGATCGGGCAAGCCAGGATCAATCGGAAACGCAATAAGCTGTTTTCGTTTATGGAACGTATCGCCCAGATTCATCTGGCGTATTTGAGAAGCTTTGCGCCGGATGGCTCCAGTATCCGGGTGACACTGGCCGATGGCACCGACACCATTCTGAATTATGGCCGTGAAGCCTTTGCGGGCCGTTTTAATATCAAGGTGGAGCCCGGCGGGGGACCCAGTGCTATCAGCCCTGTCAGGCAGAAAATGTTGCTCGAAGCGGTGGGCATGGTGGGCGGTTCTATGGGGCCAAAAGCCAGTTTGCTGTTGTTCAGGGAAGTATTGACGCAGATGGATTTGAGGAACGTCAATGGTATTTTGCAGGCTGCCAGGGAATTTATGTTGCCCCCTCAGGCACCGGCTGCCCCACCGGGAGCCCCACCAGGTGCCGCGCCAGCACCGGGAATGCCGCCTAACTTGCCCAACCCGGAACAGGCGATCAATCCCAATGTATTAGCCAATGCGGTGAATGTGACCCGGTGAGCCTATGTATATTCCTAAATACTTCAAGCCTGAAGAGCTGGTCCCTCCCGATATTTTTGAGAAGAGAGGCGACAAGTCGATTGAGCTGATTGATGAGCGGGTGTTGTTCACATTGGACCGACTCAGAGAAACCTTTGGCACCTGTACGGTGAATAATTGGTCTTATGGCGGGCCTTATTCTCAATCGGGGCTGAGGACGTCTGATTCAGAGGATTACAGCCCAACCAGTCAGCACACGTTTGGACGGGCGATGGATTGTAAGTTCAAAAACGTACCCGCTGCCCAGGTGAGAGAACAAGTGATTGAGAATAAGATTTTGTACCCTTACATCACCTTTATTGAAGACGATGTCAGCTGGTTTCATTTTGATGTTCGTAACTGTCAGAGGATTATTCTCTGGTCGCCCAAGACCGGGAATTCTTACGTAGCATGAAACGGTTAATAACGCTGTTCTTATGTTTGCTGCTATCAGCTTGTGCGTTGCAGCCCAAGGTACTCAGGGCCAAGCTGGATGAGTGTGACAAGTATCATTTTGACTCGCTGGTTTACCGCCGTTCGAGAGATGGTGCTGTGGTGAAAGTGCTGTGTGTGCCGGTGCAAGCGGAGATTGATAATCAGTACAATGTGCCGATGATCATACCTCAGGTGTTGAAGCGTTTGGTGCCGATTCTTAAAAATTGATGTTGTTGGGTAGGTTAAAAAATAATGACTGATCTTGATAAATACGATTTATTGGAAGAATGCATACCCGATGAGTCCCGTCGTTTACGCATAGTAAATCGTGCGCTTGAAGACGAAATTGTCAGCCTGAAAGATTTGTTACAAGAATGTTACAAGCGGTTTGAGTTGTATGAAATGGACGCTGATACGACGCCCCCACACCATCACGTTTATTTTATGAAACGAGTGAAAGCGGCTTTAGCCAGTTAACTCGGCTCAATTTGGCAAGAAAAAAGGTTACCAACAATGATTACTGATGGTGATATAGTGCCTCTGCGGGAACCCTGCATAAAATGTAATAATTTGTATGGGATTGTAAAACGTAAAGGTTTTAATGATGTGGTTCGTTGTACTGTATGCAATACCTTTGGGTTCAACATGCCGAAAACAGAATCCGGAAAAAAAAGACAAAGTTGTTCAAAAGTGCATAACGGTATTAAGCCAAGTATACGAATAAAAGTATTAGAAAGAGCCAATTTTAAATGCGAAACTTGCGGTATTTCAGTCAGTGAGTGTGGTGGGCTGCAGGTTGGCCATATTCGTAGTGTAAAAGATTGCTTGAAAATAGACATGACTGAACGGCAAATTAATGATGTAACCAACTTGATTGCTCAATGCCCGGAATGTAATTTAGGGTTGAACAGTAAATCACTGAATAGGCAAGCATGAGTTATGAATATCGAAAAAATAGAACCCTTATCCGATCTTGAACTCTATGAACTGATTGTTGCTGCCTATCCCGATACGTTTATTGAATATTCAGAAGATTGTATCTGGGATGAAGTTATGCAGTTTGCAGAAGATATGTTCGGTGATTTGTCGATGCTTTCTGAATTTGTTGGGCGGATTGTTCTTCTGACTATGCCGATGACTTCTCCCATTAGTAAGGAACTGTCGCATTGTCTTGGTAAAGTCATCGTCAAAGGCAACCAGGCAATGATGACAGCCGTAGTAAAGCGGCCTGCATAATGATCATTGTCAGCAAATATCGCCTGAAACTCTTGCTAATCAGAGACTCTATTTTTTGACACCCCCCCACCATGCATTAAAATTGAAGATACTATATCCCCTTCACTGTCCAGGCGTTCCCGAGTGAGTGATTCTCAAGACAGCTCTGAAACCACCGCTTCAACCGGCTCGCATGAGGGCTCTGGTTCTGGTGGCTCAGTCGATACCGCTGATGCCTCAGAATCCAAAAGCCTGATAGAGAAAGCGATGGACAGGGCTCAGGAACAACTGAGCAGTGATGGGGATACAGACGGCAAGCGTCAATCCGGAGATTCTAAATCATCAACGGAACAAGCGGCTGGCCCAACGGGCAGCGACAGCACTCTGACCGATGATTCTGATACCTCTGGCTCAGGAGAAGACGACGGAACAAGCGGCCCGACGGGTGCCAGCACTCCTACTGAACAGTCGTTAATTCCACCCGACAGCTGGCCGAAAGACCGTCAGGCAGAATTTTCAAAGTTGTCTGACGAGGGCAAGCATCTGCTCATGTCGATTCATAAAGACATGGAGCGGGGGCTTAAACAGTCTTTCGATAAACTGGCGAATGAACGTAAGAACCTGACAGACAGGTTTGGTCTGCAAGAGGACCAGCTGCGAGACCTGGCGGGCCGGGTACGGACTTTCCAGGATAACCCGGTTGCTATTATCAGCCAATTGGCGGAGGAAGCGGGAATTGATGTTTTCTTTAAAGAAGAGAACCCCACCCCCCCCGAATTCGACAATCAGGCGGATTTAGTAAAATGGCTTCAGGAACAAGGCCGTAAAGAGGCGCGCCAGGTCGCAGCGGATGAGGCGAAAAAGTTAAGGCAACAGCAAGAGCAGGAAGCGATTAAGGCCCGGTCTCAACAGGAGTTTGAGCAGGCCCAACAGGATCACCATGACCTTGCTGAGCATCAGGAAGCGATAGCCCGGTACATATCGCAATTTAATTTGCCGATTGAGCAGGCTTACCGGCTGGCGACTTATGAAGGGCTGGCAAAGCTGGCTCAGGATGGCCAGCGCAACCAGGCCGAGTTGGACAAGGTGAGAGAGGAACTGGAGAAACTTCAGAAGCTTTCGACCCGACCACCGGGACTGACCGACGGTCAGACAAAGCCTGCCCATGCCAACGGTTTGGATATGTACGAAAAAGCCTTTAAGTCTGCACAGGAGATTGTTCGTCGCCGGGAATAGCTGGTGAATAACATGGCCAACAGTCATACCCGTCGTCACGACCTGCCTTTGTTTTCGGGCACTCAGGATACCGAAGACATGTTTTTGACGACTATGCAGGAACTGGATAAGGAGATCGTTAATCACCTGAAGGTGAATCACGCCGTTTGGGAAGTGCTCAAGTCCCGCAACCTGATTAAGTACCAGTCTGATATTTCTACGGACATTCAAATTCCTTTGATGTTCAAACCCAATAGCACCATCAAAAGTTTTACCGGCTATGACGATGCCGACCTGACCCCCCAGGATGCCACCGATTATGCCATTTATTTGTGGGGCCATATTGCGGGCACACAAATGTATAACCGGGAGGAGATGGAAAAAAACAAAGGCATGTCTCAGTTGCTGGACCTGATTGAGATTAAAACCGAGCAGCTGAAAACTAGCATTAACAATCATTTTGCGGGCAAGCTGATTGGCAACCAGGACTATGATGGCCGGGACTTTATGGGGTTAGGTTTGGTGGTAGAACACGATGCCAAGTGCGGCGGTATTGATCCGACCGTAGCCGGTTATAGTTTATGGAATCCGCAAGTAGCTTATAAAGATGAAGCCGCAAAAACCAATTACCCCTTGGCGGAACACCGGGAAGGACTGCGTAAATTGCGCCGGCGTTGCACCATTGCCGGTCGTAGCCCCGATCTGTTTTTCATGGGCGAGGATGTCTGGGAGCAACATTGCGCCTGGCTCGATAACAAGACCACGGTCAATATCAACGCCAAAGACGCGGCCATGATTGAGAGTTATGAGCTGCGTATCGACGCGGGCAAGTTCTATATCTACGACGAGAACCTTGATCCTAAAACCGCCTGGGCCTTTAACTTTAAAGACCGGGGCGTTCAGTTGCGTATTCATAAAGATACTAATTTTAGCTTCCAGCCCTGGGAGAATACCCCGAATAAAATTGCCAGCAAACATCGTCATTGTTTGCTGTATGCCTGTGTTGTTTGTTTAGAAAGGAGGTTGAATGGAAAAATAGAGTTTGAATAGTGCTGTAAGTTGCATGAAGAGCTACACATGAGACCTTTTGGGAGCCTCTTTCGCCAATTGTTCACGGCTCCCGTTTTTTTTATTGAACTGACGAGAATCTTATGTCTTCCATGATCGACCCGCTGTACCCGGTGCCCGATCCTGAACGGGAAGACCGAATGGTCAGTGATGTGATTCAACTGATGAAACTGCGTGATGACGATGCGATTAAAGCTATTGTCAAACGTTGGTTGAAGTTTACCCTGGTTAAAGCGCAACGCTTTAACCGATTGCCCTGGTGGTTTGCCCGTCGTTATTTTGCCTGCGTGGTTTATGAAGGGCAGGACGTTTTTGATTTGCAGGGAGAGCTGGACCGTATCATTGCGGTGTTTTGCCCGGAAAAACTCAGTATTCGCCCTATTGATTATATTATTGAAGAACGCGCCAATGCCTATAGCCATCATCGCAGTAATTGTGGCGACCCCGTCTACTACGCTCTGCATTCTGGTCGTTTGCACCTTTGGCCAGCCCCCGACAAACCAATGATGTTGAGTGTGACTTACAGTCGGCTGTTAACGGCTGAAATCATTCCGCCTGAGTGGGAAGCTTATTTAGTGGATGGCATTATCGGGCTGTACGGTCGCCACTTTGACAGTTCCGGATTGCTGGAAGAAGCCGACCAGTTTACGCCACGTTTCTGGGAAGGCATTAAGAGCAGCCGGGCCGAGCATTTTGATTCTATGGCGTATGAGCGCATGGACCGGAGTTTTGCTAAAACCCGGCACCTGAGTTCGTCTGAAGCCTATGCCGAAATCAGCACCACCGAGTTTGACGATGCCATTCTCAAACCTGCTTATGACGAAGCCCCCGGCATGCTGCAAATTCTGGCCGACCTGGATGAAATGGCCAGGAATCAGCGAGGCGTTCCCTTTGCGCAAATTAAAGGGGAGCGGCAGCCATGACTATCAAGAACAATGAATTGCCCCCCTTGGATGAGATGTTGGCTGAGTTTGAGAGCGGTAGCATTCCCCGCTCAGAAACCTGGCAAGCCCTGATTACCGGGTTGTATCTGAATGTTGAGCAGGTGGCCGAGATTGAAAAATGGTACCAAGACATTAACACCATTTATGGCCAGATTATTAAAATTGAAAATAACATACAGGGCAGCTATGACCAGATTCAGCTTTGGTATGGTCAGGTCGACGCCTGGCAACAACAGGTCGCCGATGACAAAGTAGCGGCGGCTTCATCTGCAGTCAATGCAGCGAGCAGTGCCAGTGCTGCCTTGGCTTCTGAGAATAAAGCCTACAAATGGGCGGAAGAAAAAGAAGATGTGGAGGTTGAACCCGGCGAATACTCAAGCCATCACTGGGCTAACAAAGCCAAGCAGCATTCGGGTTCTATTACCAATGGGATGTTTTTTGCGGGCCGCTGGGATATGAAAGACGGGTTGCCGCCTGAACCCGATGAAAACCTGGTGCCCTGGTATCGAATTGTTGCCGCTGAAGAGCCTGCTAATCGAAAAGACGCTGATCCGGTTTGGTTGGCCCTGGTGGATGATGCTAAACCGGGCGATCAACTCTGTTGGGACCCTATCGCTAAAGAGTATTTTTTGGTTGATTGCACGGACAAAGTTTGGTCGGTCAATGAGATGGAAGGCGATGTTATTATAGCACCGCCGGGGCGATTGAATTTTCTGATGAATGGCGATTTTCAAATCTGGCAACGGGAGGTGAATTTTGATACGTACAAGGCTTTTACAGCGGATCGCTGGTATATAGAAGGTCAGGACAGCAATAAAGTACAGGTGAGCAAAAAAGGCGATGCCCTTAATGTGATTAATACGTCAGGCAGCCGTGGAGAACGGACGGTGCTTTGGCAGCGTACTGAAATGAGCCCGGGTCGCTACGCAAAAGCGCCTTTTAATTTAAATTTTATTATGGGGTGGATTGTCAAGCCGACCTCTTATTCTGTGGTTATTTACTGGATTAATGATAGCTACGAAGCCACCGGGGACGTTTTGCAGTTTCCAGAAGTGCCTGAAAATGGTCGTCAATCGCAACTATTTAATGCCCCTGAAGCGCCTTCGGATGCTGCTTATCTTCACGTCGAGTTTTTGTTTACCGGGGCGTTTAATGTGGATATCAGAGACGTGTTAATGTCGCTGGGTCCGCAGCTGTACCCGTTCCCTTACATTCCTGTTGCTGAAGAGCTGGCGCTGTGCCAGCGGTACTATGAAAAATCGTATGCTATGGATACCTGGCCGGGCACTAATATCGGAGAGGATACGAAGGCCGTGGGCTCAATGTTACATATTAATACCGGTAATTATTCTGCGCTTGGCGTGGCCGCCTCCTGTTCTTTCAAAGTGAACAAAGCCAAGAAAACGCCGGTGGTGACCTTGTACTCAACGTCCGGATTAAAGAATAGTGTGGCGTCTGACCAGGGGGCCCGTTCTGTGTTGGTGGGTAATGTGTCAGACGCAGCTTTTAGTGTTTACGTGAGCGATGTATTCACGTTTGCGGCTCACTGGGAAGCTGAGGCTGAGTTGAAATAACCATGTTTACCCTTAGCTACACTCCGGATGGTTACCGAATGGCCGACAACCTGCAAGCGGTCGGCGATGGCATCTATGAAAGCAGACCCGGCTTTTTCCAGGTCGTCACAGAGAATGTCAACCGGGCCATCGGTTGGAACGATGCCTGCATCATGGAAATTTTCGGCGGCGTTTACGTTTGGCATGGCGGCATTTTTGAAGCGATCAAAGACACGACTGCAACAGCGTTACCCGCTAATTTGAAATTTAATGGCAGTCGCTTTCAGGCTTTGCAAAGTTTAGGTAACCGAGAAGAGCGTATTTATGTTGCTAACGGTAAAACCCTGTATTACCTGCATCGTAAATTAATCAGCGGGGCCAATGTCACGGGCGTTGAAGTGACACCAGAGACCGATGCTTTTCTGATTAATACGACCTATACATTGACGGCCATTATTGAACCAGGCTGGGCAGCGAATAAAAAAGTGACCTGGACCAGCTCCGATGATGCCATTGTCTCTGTGGATGAAGACGGTATTGCGACCGGCCACGCCACCGGCCAAGCGGTTTTAACGGCCACTACAGAGGACGGTGGGTTTACGGATAGCTGTACGTTAACCGTTAATCCGTATGTAGATACAACCGGCATTACCGTGACACCCACTCATTTGAATGTGCTGGTTGGCGAGGAACAGACCATCACCTGGCAAGTGCTGCCAGCCGATGCCACCGAAACCGGGGTTTACTGGCTGATTGATGATCAGTCGGTCTGTTCATTAAAAGAGTGGGGCGCTGTCACGGGGTTGCGAGAAGGTGCTACGGTTATACGGATACGGACTCAGAAAGGGCATTTTGAGGCGCAGTGCCATGTCACTGTCAGGCTGGCTGATACGTTGGCTGCCAGAGAAGAGCAGTCATCGTTACCGATACCAGTCACTCGATCTGGCACCACAAAATTAACACCCGTCGCAGAACACAATGAACAGTTTTATGAAGCGGTGTTTTTTCAGAATGAGTTTTTGGATGCTGAAGGCAAACCTTATGATTTGCCGGAAGCCGAATTTTTAGCCACCTGGCGCAATCGGCTATGGGCAGGCGATGGCACGAGCATTATTTATCATTGTCAGAATGATAAACCGCATCATTGGGAACCTTTGGATGCAATCCCCATTCAGGGCGGTCAGCAAAGTGAAGTGACTGGCCTATGTCCCTTCGGTAATAAATTGATGGTCTCCACGCCTGAGAGCATCTGGCAGATTGTCGGCGACAGCCCCTATAACTGGGAATTTCAAACCGTTGTTCACAACCAGGGAGCCGTGAATGAACGGGCCATGACCACCGACGGGCAACGGCTGTTTTATCTGGACTGGCATGGCGTTTATCAACTGGGTCAGCCAATTCCATTGAGCGAAGCCATTCAGGAAGCTTTTTATACCCCGGATTATGACGCGCAGATTTTGCTCGATGCCAAGGGAGAATATTTGTATCTGTTGATTCAGCAACGTTTATTTATATTGAATACCTGGGCAGGCGGCTGGGGAGAGATTATTCATCCGGTGCCTAGCAATACCGCGATTAAAGGGTTGTTGTTGATCGGTGGGCAAGTGGCCATGTATGGCGAAACCGGGCTTTGGATTATGGGCAGTCGTTATACGCCTGACGTTTGGTGCGAAAAGGGCATGATGGAATTTTGTAAACGAATTCCTGTCGAAAGTACGTTGAGAACCTGGCCGGTTCAACCCAATGATTATGGCTGGACCAGTTTGAACCGGATGTATGTATCTGCGGAAGGTTATTATGAGGGAAGCATGACTTACAGCGTTTATCCGGATGAAGTTCAGTCCGAACTGGCCAGCAAGTCATTTAAAAGCTGGCAGATTACCCCTCGGGAAATTCTGGTAAGGCAGGATCCTTTGCAGATTATTCGCAGTGAATTGAGCCAGCGGGTTTACCTTGAAACGCCTCTGGAAGTGAGCGGGCCGCAATTTGAGCATCAGTTGTTGTCTACTCACTATGTTCGGTATCACAAGTTTGATCCGGTTTATTATTTTACGGAGCGGCGCAGATGAGTGGTGTAGTCATTGAGCCCTTCACCAGTATCGAAGCGGCGGAACGGAATTTTCATCGGTTGAATGAAGCGTTGGTTGCGCTTCAGGGTGGTTCTATCGCCATAGAGAATATTGAAGGCTATGAGAATTTGGCTACCAAGCAGAATCTGGAAGATGCTATTAACGGGGTACGCTATCAGGTGGGTGATGTTCATATTACGGAAGATCCCCGGTATCCCGGTGATAAGTTGGGTTATGGTGTTTGGGTGAGAATAGCTCACAGTCGTTGTCTGGTGAGTATCAATGAGAATGATCAGGATTTTCAGGCGGTGGGTCAGTTGGGTGGTGTCAAGTATGTCGGTTTAGGCATTGAACACATACCACCACACAACCATAGCATTAGTAATAGGGAATGGTCTGTAGATGGTGGAGGAGGGGCCAATGCTACCTGGAATGATGACGACCGTTCACCTGCAACTACTAACTGGACAAATTATGCAGGTGGTGGCCAGCCCCACTACAACTTACAGCCTTACTATTGTGTCTACATCTGGAAGCGCACCGCATGACCGAAGAACTTGAACTGACGCCTGAGATACGCAGTAAGCCTATACCCATTAAAGCGTTTGCCAATGTGGGTTTTACCATCAAACACGAATTAGGCCGGGTGCCAGCGGGCTGGCTGGTGATTGACTGCAACCGTGCTGTTAATGTCTGGCGTAACGGCGTTATGGATACGGAAACGATTCAGCTGATTGCAGATCAGGATGCTGAGTTGACCTTAATCCTGTTATAAGCGTATGAGGAAATCACGATGGTTAAAAAAGAGGTCAAGTCCACTGCCAGCGAAAATCAGGAAGCTGATCCGTTAGATGTGGCGGTAACCGGCGTCACCCTGGCACCCAAAACGTTAACTTTGACGCCGGGCCAAACCAGCCAACTGACCGCCACGGTTGAACCGGCTGACGCGACGGATAAGAGCGTTAGCTTTAGCAGCTCTGATGAAACCAAAGCCACCGTAAGTGCAGCGGGACTGGTAACAGCGGTTGCGGCGGGTACGGTTACTCTAACAGTGATCACGACCGATGGCAGTTTGACAGACACTGCCACGTTGACGGTTGAAGCCACTCCGGTGGTCGATCTGACTTTACTGGTGTCTGATTATTTTCCTGCCAATGCTATGCAGGCCAAATCGACCGTTTATACGAGCATTGAATCGCTGACGCTGGAAACCGATCAGGTGGGCAAGCTGGTTCAGACCCCTGAGGGTTTTGTCTTTGAACGCATTGACTTGGCTGTGCTGCAAGCGCCACAGACGGCTTTGAATGTGCAGTTTGGTACTGATAATACGACACTGGCTGAATTTACCGTTGATGCCGATGCCACTGAGGTGAAACGAGTGGATGCCAGCGGCGGTATTCCGGGCACTTTTATGCCGGAGACCTGGATTAACATCACCAACCAGGGCGACCGGCCCACCGGCTATGGCAAGCTGGCCATTTCGTTTATTGGTTATATTGTTGAGCCCTGGCGATAGCACCGGGAGAGCGTTATGAAGAACCGGGCGGACGAGATTATTTATTTGATGCGGACTCATAAGGGCTATGGCTATCGTCATATTCCCGCCGATCTACTGGTACCGTTTGTAAGGTATGAATGGCAAAGTAATCGCTGGGCCATGATTACCGATCCTGTTGACCAGAAAGTATTAGCCTGGATCAGTTGGTATAGCCTGGACGAACCCAGCCTGAAACAAGTGCAGCAATACGGCTTGCCCACTTGTTATGCGAAAAAAATACCAATGGGGCCAGGGCCTTATTTATATCTTTGTAATACCGTTGTTCGTGAAGGTGTCTCACACGAAGTATTCAGAACGCTCATTAATATGGTCAAGCAGGAAAACCCCCATGCCCTTAGCATTAACGCTCATCTCTGGAACCGGGATACACCGACCTGGCGCTGGGTAAACTTCACGCAGACCATGAAGCAAGGGAGGTTGAGCGCATGAGCTTAGGCGGCGGCGAAAGTAAATCAGAAAGCAAGCAGGAAAGCCGACCTTCCACCCCGGAAGAGCTGGCCGGTTATTTTAATACGTTAAACAGTATGACCAGCGGCAGGCTGAACACCCTGGCCACTCAGGGCACGGCCCCCAGTGATTACGATCCCTTGACTCAGGCAGAACTGCAGGCCATAGGCGGAGCCGGGGCGACACGACAGGCGGCGCTGGATACCAGCTATGCCGATCAGACGGATCAAATTGCTTCTGATGCATCGATGACTTATGCCCAGAAGTCGCAGGCTAATCAGCAGGCGGCTGACGCTTACAATACCCAAAGTGATGCCATTAATAAGGAAGTGGAGGCAGCCATGACGGGGCTGGCCAGTCAGGAGCAGATGAGGTTGTATCAGGCTGAACTGGCGAATAATCAGCAACTGGCGAAAGATTTGGCGTTGTTGTCGCAGATTTTTTATGGTGGGAAAGGGCAGTATTCTACGAGTACTAGTGAGTCTAGTGGTTCGAATTTTAATGTTGGTTTGTCAAGCGCACCCTGGTTCTTGTAAATGAGCTTACTGGATGATTTTCAGCGTTGGTCTGGCGAAAACAGGGCCAGACGATTGCGTCCTATCCAAGAGATGCAGATGGATCTTGCGATTAAAAAACAGCAAGAGCTGGATGCTCTGAAAGCTCAACAAGCGGCAGAGGCATTGCAAAGAGTGATTGCCCTGCAACAACAACAAAAACAGGCTCAGGGTACAGATGCGTTTGGTATTGACAAACAGTTGGCGTTGCATCAGGCACGCAATCAGGCGGGTATTGATCCTGTTGCCATGCTCAGAACTAAAATGTTTGAGGAAGCAGCGGCAAAAATTCAGAACCCGGCTGCCCGGATTAATATTGCCCAGGGCAAGGAGTACAAGCCGGTCTCTTATAGTGGTGGTGTTTTCTATAACCCGTATGACAGCAGTAACCCACTGATTAGCACCACCGGCAAATATTCAGCCGAGACCCGGCAGGCGCAAGCTAAAGCCAAAGAAGCTGAAATCAGGCAAAAAGTATTTGCTGAAAAAATTAATGAGATTACAGATCCTTTGTTGTTACTCGATGCTGTTCAAAATAAAAGCGTATTTAATGTAGAAAGAGCAGAAGTTGAAGGGGAAGATGGAACCACTCGTCAAACCTTTGCTGCCTTGACTCCATCGGGTGGTTTTGTAGAGAAGGCATTCAGGGACACAGAGGGAAAACCACTGAAAATACCGGCTCAATCGGGTAGCAAGCCGACGGCTGATATGTTGAATACAGAGTATTATGCCAAACTCTGGAATAAGACCCCGGCAGAAACAGCAAGGATATTGAAAAGCCGGGCAAATGAAACCCCTGAACAAGCCTGGTCAACCATTGTTCGGGGCAATGTTATCAATCCATTTACAAAACAACGTTTGTCGGCCAATGATTTATTGAGCAGTTCCCTTGAACAATGGGTGATTGAACGTCCTGGTGAAGCGTTGCCTGACAATATTCAGGAAACAATTAAGAACCTGAAGCTGTCTGACAAAGACAAAAAGACTATTCTTGCCCAGGTTGAGCAGTACAATCAGGCAGTCAGTAAGCCGGTTAAACAAACAGCACCAACAGCCACATTACCAGCAACACCCACACCAACGCCTGTGCCAACAACGGTTGTTACCCCTGCTATTACCGTACCGAAACCAACCCCCAGGCCCGTCACAGCACCGGTAATGCCTGCTACGTTGCCAGTTCCTGACGTACCACCCACAGAAACACAGCCCCTGACACCCATGGCCATACAAACCGCCTGGTCTGCTATACAAAATGGCAAACAACCCGAGGAGGTTCAACAGACATTGCTGAAACAGGGTTTTGACCTGTCCCCTGAGTCGGTCAATATCATGGCGATTGATGCGGTGAATTCGGGTGTCCCTGTGAATGTTTTGCAACAGTACCTGAGTTCGATTGGTATTCAATGGCAGCCCTGAGGTTTACCCATGAATATGGAGCAGCCTGACCCTTCGGGCTTGTTTGATCAGTTTCAGAAACAGCGACAGCGGCCACCGCAAAATAACTCGGTTATGGCCCAGATCAGTCAACGCCCTGTTTTACCTGCCAGTGCGCCTGCCGTTCAGGTGCCCAATGCGGCAGAAACACAAGCCCCGCAGAATCCGCCGGAGCCCCAGGTTAATCCACTGCTGGCTTTGTACGAATCGGGCATTATGGAAAAGTCGGTTCAACAGGCGCAACAGAAACAGGCTCAACAGGAGAATCCTTTTAAACAGTTGTATGACTCGGGCGTGATGACTCAGAGTGTTTTGGAAGCCGAGGACAAGGACTATCTGAAACAAATGGAGACCTGGGAAAACCGGCATACTAACCCTTTGACCGATGCCAAAAGCAGCCCGTTCAGTTTTATGCCCGCGCCCAATACCGCTATGGCAAAACCGGAAGCCCCTGCACGGGAGCTGGACCAGATTGTCAAAGACTGGCAAAACAATGTTCATTATTTGCGGGGGCAGGAACTGGGCGGCGTACTGGCTAAGCTGGAAGCGGGCGAGCTGACACCGGAGCAGGAAGCCTCTATCACACAATACATAGAACCGGCCCTGACGCCTGAGTTAAGAAAAGAGCTGCAAGTCTCACGGATGACCAAAGACAAATATTTGGCCATGAAAGGGGAATACGACCGGCAAATGGCTGAACAGAAAGAGTATGCCGATCAGCTAAGCCCCGATGCCAGACGACAACTGACTTCACCGGAAGAGATGGAGTTCTTCCGCAGCGTTGGAAGGGGGCTCAGTTTTGGCTATGCTTTTTCTCCTGATGAGGATCGGTTGAACTCGGACAACCCGGAAGAGGTGGCCGACGAGCGAGCCAGGCGGATTTTTCATAATGTCGAACGGGCTGAAAATCCCATCTCAAGCTTAACCGGTGAAATGCTGGGAACCGCAGTTCCCATCGGTTTAACAGCCTTACCCATAAGAGCAGCCAGAGCAGCAATGGCCGGCAGAGCATTAAAAGCAGGCCCCCCCACCGCACAAACGGCTAATGTCATTGCCAGAGGCGGAGCCCCTGCTACGGTGTCTGGCAATGTAGCCGAGGGCATGTTGGCCAGCCTGCCTTATGATGTGCTTTATCGAATACCCGGCTCGGAGGATATGACGGATGAAGAACTCAGGGAAGCCAGGTTGCAACAAATTGTGTACGGTGCAGCGTTGGGCGCTGCAGGCGATGTTGGGCTTAGTGCTCTGGCTCGTGGTGCTTCGAGGGCAACCCGGGGTATTAAGGAAGTCCCGGAAAAAATTCTGACGGCCAAAACCAATCGGGAGCTGGACAAACTGGCCAGGAAAAACGGTTTTGACAATGTTGACCAGATGATAGAAGAGTCGTTCCTGACTACCGTCAAAGATGAGACCGGGGAACGCATACGACTACAGAAAGATATTCTTGATATTTTGCCCGACCCGGACCGCAGAGGTGTTAAAGATGTTACCGAAACCACCGAACCAGGAGCCGCTGTTGCAGACACCGGCGGAACAGGTAGAACAGAGTTTGACGGAGGACAGCGAGGTGTCACCAACACGGCAACTACAACCCGGAGTGAAGACCTTCAGGCCGCTGAACGACCTGCACCGGGCGAAGTTGAAGCGGCTGTTTCGGGGGGTGCAGAATCCGTTGTAAACCCAAAGGCATCAGAAATACCCGATAAACGACTTAGGTATACCGAGTATCGTGATTATCTGGACTCTGTATTTGATTCTGTATTGGATACTGACATTCAGGCGACTAAACCAGCCAGAAAGAATTCAGGAATAGAAGACGACGATACATTACTGACGGCGGTCAGAAAACTGGGCGGGATCGACAAAAGTACGCTGGAAGATACTGTAGCTGAAAGTATTGACGCCTTTGTTCGTAGCAGCGGCAATCAGTTCCTTAGGAACCAGACTTTAAGAGCCAGTGGCAAAGGCAGCACTCTGGATGACATGGCCAGGAGACTGGCGGAAGTGGGATATACCCGTAATGGTCAGGAAATGACAGCCAACGAACTGTCTGAAGCATTGGATGCTGAAACTCAGGGCCGGTCCTTTTTTTCTGATGTGATGAGTCGTTATGAGCGTTTTTATGATCTGCAACCGTCTGCAACCACCAACAATGTCACACGACCTGCTTTAGAAGCGCTGCAAAATGGTGAGACTCTGTCGCCTGCTTACCGCACAGAAATCATTCGTTTGCTGGATGAAGCGGATTATGATCCGGTTTTTACTGCACCGGAAGCCGCAAGACCGGATGCCTGGCGGGATCAATATGAGCATTTGGAGTATGATCCTGACCGCTATGAAGTGCTCGATGATGCCTTCTGGCAGCAAGAAGGCACTGTTAGCGGCTTTAAGCCCGATGATTTTGATGCAGATGACCTTGCATTAATCAGGGAATTTGAGCAGCGTTTGCAGGTTGAAGAGGCAGCCAGACTTGAGGCAGAGCTGCACCCGTTAGAAAATGAACCCAGTATTGACTTTAAAGGTATCCGGTATGGCAAAGAGAACCGTCAAAGAGTGCTACGAGATAGCGAAGCGACTGAACGACTATCGTCTGAGAACGGGCTTGCCCGTCTGGAAAGACGAACTGAAGAAACTGACACCGGAAGAACAGGAAAGGGTACAAAGGAAGTTGAGGCAGCGCAAACAACAGAAGACTTCAGACTGAACCAACAGACAGAAAGGGAATTGTCAGCAAGAGATAAGGATATTGCCAACGCTGCAGCAACTCGGCAACAGGAACAGGCCGAGCTGGAAGCCAGGGCCCGGGCCGATGAGGAAGCAAAAGACTTTGAGTTGGGCATTCAGGGCAGTGGTAAAGATGTGTCGGGCAAACAGGCTGATTTGCTCGGGGCTGGCAATAATAAGCCACCGCCCGGAACCACGCTTTACAGTTCCCCCGTTATTCCTGCAGCCAAACAAGTGGCTAGTTTGCTCCATTTGAACCCTTCAGGCTCGCTCGGTGGTGCTGTTTATGGCGGTATTGCTGCTGGCGATGCCAGCGAAGCAGAGCGGTTTAGCCCGCAATGGTGGATTGATAGCAGCTTTGGTGCCCTGGCAGGGGCTGTTGTCGGGGCAGCGGGAAGTCAGGCCATAAAAAAAATACCCGTTAAAGGTAAGCCCCTGTTCGGTGAACAAAGCTGGGCTAATGACTCCTACCAATTTATGAAAAAACAGCTTCAGCGTTTGCCCATTTTTAACCGGGGGGATGAGGATGTATTGGCGCTGGGTAAACAACAGCGGTTGATGGATGCTTTGATTAAGCGTCAGGCTGAGAAAGCGGGTGAGTACCTTCTGAAAAATTTCACCCCTGCAGAACGTTCTGCTATGGCAGATCTGATTGAGCAGAGGGGCATATTGGCTGAGGGTAATTTACTGCACCAACAGGCCAAAGAGCTGGATGATTTTATCGGCTATACCAGCAAAAAATTACAGGATCTGGGCATGTTGGAAGGAACCATTGAACCAGGCGGATACTTGCACCGTTATTACAGCAAACATCTGGGATTAACAGGAGCCGCTAAAACGCTGACACCCAAGGGCAAAAGTATTTCGGGGACCTGGAGTATCCGGCGGGGCACTCAGGAAGTGTTTGACAGCCGTTATATGTCTCAGTCAATGAGAGACACATTAAACCAGGTGCAGACACTGCAGAATGAATTTAACACACTGAAGCGACAGGCGGGTGACCTGGTAGACTCTGATACTCAAGCCCGGCTGGATGATCTTAAAGCTCAGGTCCATGCGCTTCAATCCATTGAATTCAGGGAATACCTGGCACCGGAAAACGGGACGCTGAAAAGTTTTTTTCTGGCAGCGGATGAAGTGCCTGTTATTCCCGGTTTGAAAAAACGACCTGCGACGGGTTTACCAGAACTCGATAAACAAGGCAATTTGGAAGGCATGGCAAAACCGGAGCAACCAGGTTCAACGGGTGATCTGGTTTTAACGGATCGGCGCTGGACCATTGACGGCATGAAAGAAGATGGCAGTGGCATATTGCACCGGGACTGGACAAAGGCTGAACGGAAAAGCTGGGGCGAGATCACCGACGCTGCTTACAGAATGGTCAGAGGTCAGGCAGAAGTGGCTCATGACTTGAGTCTGGGCACTTACTTCAAGCAGGTCTATGACCGTTTTGAAGGTCAGAAAGTCTCTGATACGTTGGTCGAAGGTTGGCAGAAAGTACCCGATACAACGGTAGGCAAGGGCAGTCGTTTAAAGAAATACGGGGCTTTATCGGGTAAGTATGTGACACCAGACGTATGGAAAGCAATCAAGAATCATGGGCGTAATCCTCTGCTGAACGCTACTAATAACCATCCTGCTGTTGCTGTTTATCTGAAAGCGCTTGGAAAATGGAAAGCGTACAAAACCGTCTATAACATCGTCAGTCATTTTAATAACAGCGTCAGTAATTTGCAGATGTACTATCTCTCAGATTATGAAGCCAAATACTTGGCCAGGGCCTTCACTGAATTGAGAAAAGGAGAGGCTTCAGATCTGTATAGAGAAGCCAATAACAGCGGCTTGTTTGGCACCGATTATACCAGTGAGCTGGCGGGAGGGAGCAGTCAGAAATCTATTGACGAGCTGTTAGAGAAACTGAGGACCCAGCCGGACATCCCGGACTTTGAAGAGTCACTGGATACGGTCATGCGGTTGAAACAGTGGTTCATAGAGTCATCTGAATCGGTTAAAAACGTAACCGGGCCATGGAAGACCGGGGCAGAGCTGGCAAAGGCGGTGGGTAATCCTTTGCTGAATACCGCCAAAAAACCCA
This sequence comes from Endozoicomonas sp. ONNA1, assembly GCF_024606325.1. Classification (NCBI taxonomy): domain Bacteria; kingdom Pseudomonadati; phylum Pseudomonadota; class Gammaproteobacteria; order Oceanospirillales; family Endozoicomonadaceae; genus Endozoicomonas; species Endozoicomonas sp. ONNA1. The sequence continues at coordinate 1,906 of NZ_JAHHPN010000785.1, read as the reverse complement.
TCAGGAAAGCGGCTAATGCTATGCAGGCGGCTTATCGAATGGAAGATGAGTTTTTTAAAATGGCGGTTTATTTGGCTGAACGAAACAAAGGCACAAAACCCAGTGAGGCGGTGAAAGCGGCCAATCAATATTTCTTTGATTACAACGATATGCCTGATGCTGTTAAGGTCGTCAGGGATTTGCCTATCGGTAGTCCATTTTTGTCGTATACCTATTTTGCCATTCCTGCCATTGTTCGCACGGCAGTGGAAAAACCTGAAAGAATTCTGGCTTTAGCGGCATCGTTGGAAGGCGTTAATTATGCTGGCATGGTTTTAAACGATGAACTCCAGGATCAGGGCTATTGGGACCGGATGGCTGATGAGAATGAACTCTACCCCGATTGGATGAAAGGCCGGACTATATGGGGGGGAGCCAATAATCTTTCTATCCCTTTTATAGAAAGCTACAAGCTCAGTTTGGCTAATGCTAATGTCGTTGGAAACCCAATGGCGGGTAATGTTGAAAGAGGCGGAGCCTGGCCAGCAGTATTAAGTTTTTGGGGCGCTGGCTGGTATGGTTCCAATCCCATCACCACGTTGATTAATGACGTAACCAATAACCAGGATTGGCGGGGTAATGAAATCTGGTCTCCTGGCGCACCCGCTTCTGAACGTATTCGTGCGGCTGTGAATTATGTGTATCAAAATATCACCCCCAGCAATCCATTGTTCCCCGGTAGTTATCATCAACAAAAAATACTGGAAGGTTTGGCTAATCAGAAACGTTCTGCTCTGGAAGAAGGTGAAGAACCTAATTTTATAGTGGGTGGTATTGTTGATCTGGCTAATGCAGTGAGTGAATCGTTAGGTGGCACACAATTTACCGGGCTTGATCGACGTGAAAACGAAATTTTAACCAGGAATGCATTATTCGGAAGTGTCGGTTTTAAATTACGGCCTGTCAGAATCGACCAGTTTGCAGAAAGTAAATACTGGGATTTCAAAGAAGATATTAATGATATAAGCAAATGGATTAAAAAGAAAGAAAGGTTATATAGTGAGGGTCGCTTAACCGAAAACCAGATAGAAAAAAACAGGTTGGATGCTGACTCAAGATTGAATGTATTAAAAGAGAAAGAAGAACGACTGAGAGAAGCCGTTAAAAATCAGACCCGATAATTTTTTTAGCTCTGGGTGGTCTAGAATCATACCTTGTATCTATTGATACACGTCCTGTTTTTTGTCCTATAGAGGGGTAATGTCATGTCTGATTATGACGATGATGCACCCATATTAACCGGTATCAAGGCAGAATGGACCCTTGAAATTGTTTGTGATTCTTTAAGTTTTGGAGACAACTGGGAATCACCCGATAAGCGGGAAGCTGCTGTAGAATGGATCACTCAATCAAAATACACGTTTCAAACGAAAAGGCAGAAAGAGCAAGATAACATTATTATTCCTTTTGAAAGCTCGGGAAAAAAAAAGAAGACATAGTGGCGGGAATTTTAGCAAGTCACCATAAGCTGACCCTCACTTATTCCCTTTTACGGTCTTGTATTCGTGAGAACCCCGCCATCGCGAGTCCCACCTAATTAACAGGAGATGCCCCCACCTATGGACTGTTGCTAGCAGCGTCAGGTATGGACTGGGGGCAGTCTGTCAAAAAGACAGACGATTTGCAATCCTAAACACAACATCTTTACTTCACAACATAAATATGCCTACCAGCCAGAACGGCTGTAGGTATGATGAGACTATATCGTCAAAAAGAATAAGGGAGGAAAATTAATGAAAGACTTGCATGTCCCAGACGTGTCCCGCCCTGTTTTTTGAGATGGGCGAAAAACTCTGGAACCCTTGGTATGACTGGTCGGAGCGAGAGGATTCGAACCTCCGACCCCCACAACCCCATTGTGGTGCGC
>NZ_JAHHPN010000784.1:0-2692 GCF_024606325.1 Endozoicomonas sp. ONNA1 | reverse complement strand
TATGCAGTGGACTGCAACTCCATTTAGACCGGTTCGACTCCGGTACTCGCCTCCAAAGCTGGAAAAAACAGGTTGGCTAGCCTGTTTTTTTTCGACTGGAATAGATAAGCTATTCCTGTCGCCCGGGTGGTGAAATTGGTAGACACAGCAGACTTAAAATCTGCCGATCGTTAAGATCGTGCCGGTTCGATTCCGGCTCCGGGCACCAACTCCAAAAAGTCTTCTAGAAATGGGAGGCTTTTTTTGTGCCTGTTTCTCACGTTTTTTCACTATACGATTACTGCGCCAGAGTCTTGCGCTCAATCCTCCCTATATAACCATTTCTTTTATTGATCATTCTCCATCTTGCTAAACTTCGCTTGTGTCATTTGTGCCACTCATTTTTGGCACTGGGGTTGGCACAGAATTCATGCAGTTTTTACCTTCCTCAGAAAAATGCGGAGGTTGTTATGGCCAGGCTCGAAAAGAGAAAAGCTGGTTGGTTGGCCCGGGTTAGAAAAAAGGGCCTTGACCAGGCCCGCACGTTCGACACAAAAAAAGAAGCTGCTTTATGGGCTTCCAGCCTTGAGCGAAAAATTGATGAATATGGGAAGAATGCAGAAGAGGTCATGCGTCATCAGTTGCATCGAAAAACCCTTAGAGAAACATTTGTTCGATACGTTGATGAAGTCAGTCCAAGGAAGAAAGGCAGGGAAACCGCATTACGCGAGAATCAGCGGTTTCAGCAGATGGCGACCAACCAGAATCATTCCCCTCTGCCTGATTTGATGGATAAACCCATTTCTTCCATCAAGAGCTTTCACATTGCTGAGTGGAAAATGAGCCGACTCAGTTCGGTCAAGGAAAGCTCAGTAGCCAGGGAGAAGAATTTCTTGTGTAATGTGTTTACGATGGCTCGGGAATGGGGATATATCGAAAAGTCGCCCTTTGCCAGTGTCAAATTTGCCGATGATCGATCAGCATCAAGGGATCGCAGAGTGTCAGAAGAAGAAATTCAGCAGGTACTTTTTGCGCTGGATCATTGGGAAGATCAAAAGGCTCCTGAAACACCGGCTCAAACGGTGGCACTGCTGTGGAAGCTATGCATCGAAACGGCGATGAGGCAACAGGAAGTGAAATATCTGGTAGCCAGTGAAATCGATTTTGATAACAGGGTGATCAACCTTTCCGCAGAGAGAACAAAAGAGAAGAAGAAAAAGACACTGGCACTGTCCAGTGAAGCAGTCCGGTTATTACTGTTAGGGAAAACAGAGGGTGACTATTGGTTTTCCAGCTCAAAACTGAACGTAAGTTCTATATTTAGCATCGCTGTTAGAAAAACTCTGGTCGACGATCTTGAATTTCGTGATTCCAGACATGAGGCGCTCACCCGGTTATCTGAGAAACTGACACCCTTTGAGTTGGCAAAGCAGGCAGGTCACACCGATATGAACAGGACACTGAAATACTTCAGAAAAACTGCAAAGGATTTTTCTTGTAAATTGGCTTGAAAATCAAACGGTTCAGATTTGGAATTCATCTGATACCCTTCTTTTGCGTCCTCGTTTTACAGGTTGCTTTTCTTCCATTTCAGATCGGGGGCAGTACTCCTGACTCACCCATTCACTGATTTCCTTATCGAGCCAGCGTGGTTTGCTTTTTTGTTTTTTTCCATTGACCTCGATGATTGAAAATCTTGGTTCGGGAAAGTTTGCCTGCTTCACGATGACATTTCGTGTGTAGTTCACTGAGAGATCAAGGAAGTCAGCGATACGCTTAATGGACCAGAGCTGATTTTGACTGTTCATGATCAATTTCACCTATTGAATGATGTTTTTTGAGCTTGCGACCTGCGAGTGGAATTGCGTTTGCGCTGGCGTCATTCCAGACATCCCGGACAATTAACGTGCTTTTGTAGTCCTGCTCGCTAATCCATTGGGCTTCATGGGCTGCTTCAACAATACGGTTATGCAAATCAATATAAGAAATGACTCCCTGCCGAAGCTGAATAATTTCGTCGGGTGGTTTCATCAAAAACAGAGCAGGGTAGGCTTGTATGTTGAGTGTTGGACTGGGTTCTCTGTCGATTCGACTGTCAGGCAAATCAGGAATAAGCTCGCCATCAGTAGAAAAGGAAATCAGTTTGAAGCTGTAGTGCTGGCTTAATGCCATTAATGTCTGAGCCTGCAACTGACACAGCCTGCACCTTCCTTGATAGTAAAAAACGAGCCCGGCAATTTTCGCTATTTTCTGTAAAACCTGTTGCCTGGCGTGTTGCACCATGTCATCACTTATTTTGGCGGCAGCTGGGGATATAGGGCGACGAACGTTTTCATCCAGCAATGGGTCACTTTCAATCACCTGTTTTCCGACACGGGCAAACCGTTCTGCTTTTTCTTTTATCAACCTGTCGAGATAGAGGTAGTTACTGACGTTTTCTCTACTGGGAAGCTCGATGGCTTTGTCCAGGTATTGACCGATGTTATCTCTGATCCATGCGGTTGTGAGTGGCTGGTGTCTTTTGGTTTGATCGTTGGCTACATTCTCGTCGGTTTCTGGCTCGGCAATCTGCTCATACCAGAACCAGCCTTCGGAGTGGCGACTAAACCATTGTTGTTCAGCTGAAGCAGTCACTGAACATATTCCGACTAATAGCACAACGAAGGGCATCAGACTTTCTTCTGCCAGTTGGCTGTCCACCATCCCAGACATA
>NZ_JAHHPN010000783.1:0-2600 GCF_024606325.1 Endozoicomonas sp. ONNA1 | reverse complement strand
GGGACACTATAACTGGAAGTGGTCATTATGATAATTCGTACGTTGTTGGTCTTGGGATTTATCTGGCAAGCCTTGAGACTAAGAGTAAAGCCCTGGTTGTTTTTTCAGTTGAATGCGGATTACTTCAATGATGCCAAAGGGCTGTATTCGAAGCTTGATATGGATCAGTTCATTCCCAGACGGTGGCGTTTGAAGCAGAGCCTGGATACTGACGGCATAAAACCGGAACACTACCCGGTTTTTCTGAAACCTGAATGGGGACAGAACTCTGCCGGGGTTATCAGGATCGATAATGAGATTCAGTTGGAGGCTGCAAGAGCGAATCGTGATCAGGACAGTGTGCCCTACCTGATTCAGGAGAGTGCTCAGGGGAAAAGAGAGTTTGAAGTGTTTGTGATTTGTTCTCTGGAATCTGGAAAGTGTCTCAAAACACTTTCCGTGACTCAGGTTCTGAACACCAGTAACGACTCACATCCTGTCAACGGTATTTACAACAGTGAAACCTTTTATCTGGACAAAACCAGAGAGCTGAACAGAGAGCAGGTCGATCAGCTGGCTTTGCATTTGAGCCAGACCGGGCCATTCAGAGTGGCTCGCTATGGTCTCCGGGCTGACAGCATCGAAGCTTTGGTCCAGGGGGAGTTCAAGATTTTTGAAATCAATCTCTTCCTGCCTATGCCTCTGGTGCTGTTGAGCAAGAATCTGGGGGCTTTCGAGAAGTTGCGACTTACAGGTCAGTTGACCCGTCAACTGGCCTTGGTGACCGGTGAAATTCCGGAAGCCCGAAAACGAAAATCCATTTTCTTCAGGAAGCTGTTTTTCCTGAACCGACTGAATTTTAAAAAGCTGCCAGCCAAGGCCGAAGAGGAGATGGTGCTGTGAAGTTTATCAAGAAAACGGTATACAGCTACATCAGCCAGAAATTCATGAATGGCTGCACTCAGTATAACTCTCTGGAAGTACGCAAGAGCTGTCGCTCAAAAGCCCAGGCAAGAACGGCGTTCAGTAAAAATGACATTCCCCATGCCCGTGGTGAGATCTTCATCAATCCATGGAATGCCGTTCGTTTTGCCAGGCAGCATGGCTTTCCGCTGGTGGTTAAACCCAATGTGGGCGGTTTCTCAAGAGGCAGCTATTTTCCCATTCGAAATTATCGGGAGTTGTGGAAAGCGGCTTTGCTGGCCAAAATCTGGTGGCCTGCCACTGTTGTAGAAGAGTATCTGGAAGGAAAAAACTATCGGGTGCTGGTGGCGAAAGGTGAAGTGGTGTCTGTGATTCAGCGTTATGCCCCTTTTGTGATCGGAAATGGTCAGGATTCGATCAACACACTGATCGATCAGGAGAATGCTATTCGAAAGGAGATGGGGCTTTTGGACTGCATGTACCCGCTTCAGAAAAGCGAACAAACCAGAACCTATTTAGCCAATCAGGGCTATGATCTGAATTCGGTTCCGGCTGATCAGCAGCAAGTAAAGCTTTTCCATAGAATTGCTCTGGCACCCGGCGGTGTCATTGAAACCATTCCGGTCAACAGTGTGGCCAAAGAGAATATACGACTGATGGAAAAAGTGCTGAATACCTTTGATGCCAATATTCTTGGTATCGATATCATCATGGAAAAAGGCATAGAGCACAGTCATGAAGATCAGAAATGTATTCTTCTGGAGGTGAACTCCCGTCCTTACGTGAAAATGCACGACTACCCCAGATATGGGGAAAAAGAAGATATTTCCGGGGTGTTTGAGGAGCTCGATAAGCTCCACGTGGCCCAGGCTGATATTTTCTGAGACAGCAGAGATGGGAGTGCATTACTTTTTTCAGTTCTCAGGTATCCACGCGTTTCTGGTTGGCGTGTTGCCGTTCTTCATGCCTACTCTATTGTGGCAACAGGGTTATCGGCTGACTGAAATAGCCTTGTTTATTGCCCTGTCAGGTTTAGCTTATCTTTTTACCCTCCGGGTTTGGGAAAACCTGAGATCTGGCAAAGGGAGTGTCTGGGCTGTCAGGGCCTCGTTTTTGACTGAGCTTCTGCTGGTAGCAGGATTACTTTTCTTTCAGCAGCAAGCAGGGAGCGGAGTCACAGGGCTCATTCTGCTGGCCATTCTGAATGGTATTTATGGCTGTTTCTACTGGATGGCTCAACGACTGTTGTTCAAATCCATCAGCCATAGCTGGAATTCCGGTCAACACTTTGGCAACTTCCAGATATTGGTCGCTGTGATGCTTAAAATAGGCATTGTGGCGGGTGCAGTTTTGCTGGAACAGTCAAGTTTCTCAATTCTGTTTATGCTCAGCGCGCTGATTTCATCAGTCGGTGTTGCCCGCACCCTGAAAAAGAAGGTGGTGGTTGAAATCGACCGAGCGTTTTCTGCTCCGCTAACCCGATTCACAGAAGTGTTTCGATTTCGTGACAGTTTTGGCTCCCGTGGGGTGTTTTTTGCGGATGGTCTGTTTCTTTTTCTGGAAAGTTATTTCTGGACCCTGTCACTCTATTTCATCAACAGGGAAAGTCTGCTTGAGCTGGGTGGGATGATGGTGGTTCTGGCGATTGCAGTGGCTGTCCTGTTCAAGCTGGTACAAACTTTTATTGACCGGATGGC
>NZ_JAHHPN010000782.1:0-4767 GCF_024606325.1 Endozoicomonas sp. ONNA1 | reverse complement strand
CTGATTCAGACACGCCAACGGCATTGGCATAAGGTGTCAGGGTATCCTGAACATTAGTCAGGAATGCTACGGTCTTGCGGCCGTTTTCAAAGGCGACATCGTCAAGAACGTAGTTGGCGATGACCACAGCTGCATACTCTTTCATGCCGGCAACAGACGCCTTCATACCCGCCGGGCCAGTGGTGGTCACAGTCACAGGTGCAAAGGCACTCTGCATGAATTCCTCAGCACTCTTTTCGGACAGCCCATGGACAACGCCTCTGAAGTGGATTAACTTGATGCCACGTCTGTAGCCAAGGAGGTGTTCAAATTCTTCTACTGGCTCATAACCATCGACACTTCTGACGGCCTTTATGTAGTTCTCAAGTTCAACCTTGCTGATCAGACCTTCACGCAGCAGAGTGATGATCTTGTGACCACTGGCAGAATGGGCAGCGAAGTATTCCGAAAAGCTTTTCAGCTCCTTTGGTTCACACTCGACGAAATGAATGGCTGTTTTGCCCATGCCGCGAATTTCATCGTCGTATTGTTGAGCCCCGTTTTGCAGCTCGCGCCTGGCCCTGACCACAAGCTCATGGACTTTTTTAGGGACATTGAGAGGCTGATCTTTTCCAGGGTTGAGAGGGGGCGGGAAGGTCGTTTTCAGACTTTTGAAAACTTCCACAATCCGACTGGCCTGATCAAGCGTCAGCCCGTCTCCGATCGATGCAATCAGGCGAAGCGGTTGAAGTTCATCGGCAAAACCTAAAGCCGGAAAGTAGGGTATTAGCCCACCGCGTTTTTCCGCTAATTCTGCCAGACCCATTGCGGCTTCCAGAGCTTGTTTCTTGAGAGAGTGCTGCTGCATGAAGTCATGGATATCGGTCAGGACTTTTATCTGCCTGGGTGTGAATTGGGAGGGAGCGACATCATTTTCGACGGCTTCCTCTGCTGCCTTCAAGACTTCCCTTATTCTCTCAATGTTTGCTTTCCTGGGTTCAAGCTCATCTTCCAGACGGGCCTGCTCCTGAATCAGTTGCCGGATCTCACCGCCGGTACCATCATGACCACCCAGTTGTACCTGTCTGTTTCTCAGGATATCAAGTCGTCGTCTAAAGGTGTCAGAAGTGTCTGGTTTAAGGTCCACGGCTTCTTCAGTGGTACCAAGAAACGCTACATTGTAATTCGTCAGAGCATCTTCTGCTTTTGATACAGCTTCACATTTCTGCTTCAGGATTAAACTCAGCTCAACCATTTCGTGCTTATGTAGGGTTTTAGCCTCCTCATCGATGCCTCCAAAATCAATAATCTTCTGTTGTTTACGATCCAGATTCTCTTGTGCATCCCTCTGTTCAGACATTGCATTGATCACGTCCATAAATTTCTTGTGGTGCTCACGCAGGAATTCTGTGATCTGAGTGTACTTTTTTCTGGCTAAAGGCAGTTCACCCAATGCTTCCTCAAGGGTACCGGTTTCGTCCGGACCATGATTTTTTTTATGGCTTGTAACTGAAAAAAAGTAATCATTTTTTTGCAGTGAACTGAGGTCATCTTCTTTTATATGGATATCCAGATCTGCTCTGGCTCCGGGTGTCTCAATGATTTCATCTCTTTTTTCTGTACTGTGTTCCCGCAGGAAATGTCTGATGTCCTCTAATCGCTCTTCAGACGTTTGTTCGTCACCTGCAGCCAGACCAAAGTCGGTCTGAAATTGTTTCATTAGCCGATTGAGAGTTGCGTCGTCTTGATCCGGGAGGTGTTGGAGATCACTGCGTTTTCCCGCAAATAATACGTGTTTGCCACTAATCGTCTTAAGTTCACGGTAAACCTCTTTCAGTCCGTTTTCAGCATTTTCCAATGCTCGTCTGGCATTGGCTAGCTCACGATCAAGAACGTATCGGGGTCTGGGGCCCAGACGAGTCAATTGCCTGTCAAGCTCATTCTCAATGGCTGCAATGCGCTCATTAACGTCAGGCTGACCTGTATTGATAACTAAATCGTCCAGCTGCAGGAGTTTTTTTTCAATCAAACTGTTCTGGTCGTTGATAATGGCATCTTCTCTATAATCCTCAATGTTGAGTTGATGAGCCACTGCATTGTTCCAGGATCTTCTGGCAGCTTCATCGTCATAAGCTGTATTTGATTCTTCGATTAATTCCAGAACTCTGGCTCTCAGGATATCCTTCTGATCAGACAGGTTGTCATCCTGCTCAAGTGCTACATTCAGGTCTTTGGCCAGTTTGACAGTGAAAGCTCTGCCGCTTTCTCTGGCAGCAACGTTTTCATCAGGGTTGATGCTTAGCTCGTCCTCAACAGCTCTAAGCAGAATTGTCTGTTGTTCCCTGGCGTGCTTGTCCAGGTAGGCATCTTCGACTTTATAGATAAGAGTCGCACGAATCTTGTTGTATTTGAGATCTTTCTTGTTCAGAGCTTTGCTGTCTTCTTTCCAGAGGGTTTGATCTATCTGATCCAGCAATTGCTCTGAGACATCATGATCGGCAAGTAGGGTATGAACCCGGGCAAGTCTTGCTGCATTGTCATCCCATTCGTCGAATTTGATGTTAAGAATCTTTTCTACGGCTTCGAGCACAGCGGACTGTTGTTCTCTGGCTTGCATGTCCGGGTCAGAGCCTTCGACTTTATCGTGAAGGTTTGCAAGAAGCATAATGAGTTTGTGTTCCTTCTCGTCCTGAGTTTTGCTTTCATATTGCCAGCGGATGTTATCGATTCGATTCAGTACCGCATCCAGTATCTTTTCTGAGAGAGGATTGCGGTTAAGTGTTATAAAAACTCTGGTGAGTCTTGTTGTTTTGTCATCCTCTTCATTGACTCTGATGTCAAGTACTACTTCTACGTCATCCAGTATGTCCAGAGCCTCGTTCTCTGCCAGCTGTCTGGCATCTCTGATGTATTCCTGCATGTTTTCAGAAATGCCCCGGCGACGGAGATACACGTCGTCGTTTTCATCAAGGTCATGCATCTTAAGGGCTTTTTCTACGGCACTCAGCGTCTCAAGGACTTCGGGCATGGGTTTGGGGTTGCTTTGTGTTCTGATGTCTTGCCGTTCTTGTTTCGAATCTGCAAGGCTGTCGAACCTGTTATGAATCTGTGCAAGTTCATCCACACAATACTGTGCTTGTCCTGATATTTTCTGCTTTTTCTGACCACTTGGAATGACTGATACTATTGTTCGTTCTGTTAATGTTCGTTCTGTTAATTCCTTTTGATCGTTGAGTTTGGCCTCTGTTGCCCTTAGTGCTTGCAACTCATTTTCCATCTCAATGAGCTGTCCGGCAAATCTGCCAGTGACTTTGGAAGCAAAGCCTTCCTCTTCACTAAAAGGATCGTCAAAATAATCGTTAGAAAATACGCTGATATCGGACCTGATTATTTCATGAATATTCTGAATGAAATCCCGGTTAGTCAGAAGATTTCCAAGTACGGGTTTGAAGCTGAAACGTTTTACGAGTTGGATATGCATCCAGGTCGGCGTGATGAATGACGAAACGAATCTGACGTGTGGCATTGTGAATTTAAATTCGTCTGCTCCATCCGAAGCAGCACAGGTCAATGTCTGCTGGAGATATTCATAGTATGCAAGCGTCACCAGTTTGCCATGGTATAAAAGCGACGTATGTTCACTTTTGACAATTCCATTATTGTGCTCTGCAGCTAACCCTTCGAGCTGTGCCATCTGCCTGCTTCGAATGATGTACTGGTAGCTTTTGACCCTGTCTTTTTTAACCTGTATTGTTTCCCGGGGGCGAGGGCTGTTGTAGAACTCTTCCATCCAGACGTCATAGATACCTTCAATAAAAGCGATATCGGTCGGATTCTGCTTCTGACCGCGGAAAACAATAATCTCCCCCGGAGTCTCAGTCACTTCCAGTTTTGGAAAACCTGCAGGCACAGGGTATGCCTGCGTGTCATCCTCAACGTATACGACATAGCCGACGGGCTTATGGCAGGACAACAGTTTATTCAGAGTTTCCTGTTGTAAATCTTCACCCAGAAGATGAACCCGGGCGTAGGCAGAGGTGGCTGCTGCTAAAAGCACCTCATCATTGACAAAGAGCGATTGACCCAGACGTTGCAGTTCAGGAGGCTGATCGCCTGCTGCGATAAGACGCATGAAGGTGCGCCCATTCACTTCAACTTTGTCTACTTCAATAGTGGCAAGGGCAACATAGTGATCAACTTCGCCAAGACTTCCTGCTCTTTCATTCGCACCCTTCAGCACTCCGACCAGAAGTTCAGGGTTGGCAACTTTCGTAAACGGTTCTAATGGTTGGATATCATCTGATTGAGCACGAACAGCTGAAATTGAGCTCTGATCGGTCATTCCTTTTCTGACTTCAATGACCAGTTTCGTTTCTGCAAGATCATGGGTGAACTTGAAGATTCCCTCATTACCGACCTTGAGAACTTTGGTGTATTTCTGAGCAATTTCATTATCGTCTGTTGCAAATAGATCAACACTGGAAACGCCACCCTCGATGCCGGAAAGAACGTCTGTGAAGCCTTCAGAAGGAACGTCATAGCCCGCTCTGACTTCAGTCTGGTCCGGGTATGTGGTGGTAAAGGATCCGGGTATTGGCTGCTGGTCATCACCTGAAGTTGGCTTAACTATAACCTCACTCCGGGTAAACTCCTTATGTCCATTGTCCCGAATATCGAAAGATTTTATCTGCAGCCTGCGATCGGCCAGTGCCTGTGTGACAATGATGGAAGAGCTGATGGCAATGGCTACGGCAAGGCTTAATGCATTGGGACGAAATTTTCTCATTC
>NZ_JAHHPN010000781.1:0-5392 GCF_024606325.1 Endozoicomonas sp. ONNA1 | reverse complement strand
TCGGGAACCAGACGGGAAATACTGCGATACATATGCGGGTTGGCGTTGTACTGTCTGGCAAACAGCATAGAGCCGGTTCTCAGCAGAATGACTGAGGACGCGGCCTTGCCCAGTGGCATTGCCAGCCCGCCCACTTCAGTGACTTTTTCAATGCCACTGTGGTAGGCATATTGCCCGGTTCGGTCAAGATCAAAACCATAGCGTTCCAGCCAGTGCTGGAAAGGTGTGAGCATTCTGTGGGTGTAATCACCCCGGCTCGTCAGATCCAGAAGATAGAGGAACGCCGTGTTTGAGAGGGACAGGTTGGCAGCCTCCATGGCGGTTTGGGTCACCAGTAGAGGTTTGTAGCTGGAGTAGTACCAGGTGACAGCTTGTACCAGAAAGGCTGAAGGCTTGATCCAGTAATCATTCAGCTGCCGCTCAATCGCTGCGGCGTGAGCCCGCATCAACGTGTCATGGATAACCTTGATCAGGTCTGATTCTGAGATGCCGGCAGTATTGGCATAAGGTGTCAGCGTGTCCTGAATATTGGTCAGGAATGCTGCTGTCTTGCGGCCATTTTCAAAGGCGATATCGTCAAGAACGTAGTTGGCGATGACGGCAGCTGCATACTCTTTCATGCCGACGACAGACTCTTTCATACCTGCTGGGCCAGTCGCGGTCACAGTCACAGGAGTAAAGGCATTCTCCATGAATTCTTCAGCACCCTTATCGGATAGCATATCGACAACGGCACTGAAGTGAATCACATTGACGCCGTATCTGTAGCCAAGAAAGTGTTCAAATTCATCCACTGTCTGATATCCGGCGACGCCTCTGATAGCCTTAATATAGTTCTGAAGTTCAACCTTGCTGATCAGACCTTCACGTAGCAGAGCGATGATCTTGTTACCACTGGCATAACGGGCAGCTAAGTATTCGGAGAAGCTGTTTAGGTTCCCCGGCTCATAATCGACGTAGTGAATGGCTGTTTTGCCCATGCCGAGAATTTCGTCGTCGTATTGTTTAGCTCCGCTTTGCAACTCATCCCTGGCCCTGTACATCAGCTGCTGGATGTTTCTCAGCACATTCGAAGGCTGATTTTCTACAGATTCGAAAGCGGGGGCCGGGAAGGTCGTCTTCAGACTCTTGAAGACTGTCACAATCCGATTGGCCTGATCAAACGTCAGAGTGTCTCCGACCAATGCCCGCAGGTGGACCGGTGCAAATTCTTCGTCAAAATCGAAAGTCGTAAAGTCGGGTATGTCCTCACCACTTTCTACGGCTAATTCTGCCAGACCTATTGCGGCTTCCAGGGCTTGTTTCTTGAGAGAGTGCTGCTGCGTGAATGTGTGGATGGCGTCCAGAACTTTTGCCTGCCTCGGCGTGCACTGAAAGGGACCGTCATCATTTTTGACGGCTTCCTCGGCAGCTATAAGGACATCCTTCATTCTCTCAATGTCTGCTTTCCTGACTTCAATCTCACCTTCCAGACGGCACTCTTCCTGAATCAGTTGCTGGATCTTGCTAGCATCATGACCGCCCGGTTGTGCCTGTTTGTTTCTCAGGGCATCAACCTGTTGTGTACTGGTGTCGGCAGGTTCTGGTTTAAGACCCACGGCTTTTTCAGTGGTGTCAGGAACGGCTTCCAGATTCTCCTGTGCAACAGCCTCTTCAAGCAGGGCGTGGGCCTGTTGCGTACTTTTCCCGTCGTACTCACGCAGGAATTTTGTGACATGATTGTACTTTTTCCTGGTCAAAGCCAGTTCACCCTCAGCGCCATCATCCGGGACAGCCATGAGGTCGGCAAGACTCTGCCAGATTGCCAATTGTATGCGACGAATATCATTCAGTTTTTTATTAGCCGTCTTCTGCTCACTTTCAGCTTCTTGTAGTGCCCGTCTGGCTTCAGCCAGCTCACGATCAAGAGCGAATCGGGGTTTTGGTCCCAGGGGAGCCATTTGCCTGTCAAGCTCATCCTCAATGGCTTTGACACGTCCATTAACATCGAGCTGGCCCGCTTCATAAATTTCAGTACCGAAGCGCAAGAGTTTATGTCTAATTAGACGAATCTGGTCGTCAATAGCGGCATGATCCTCATAGCCCTCAATGTTGAGTTGATGGGCTATTTCATTGTTTCTGTCTCTTTTGACACTTTCATCTTCGTAGGTTCCAAGTACCTCGTACAATAATGCCCAGGCTCTCGATACCAGAATACGCTTCTGCTCATTCAGGCTAACATCCTTTTCAAACTCTACCTGCATATCATTGGCTAGTTTAGTAGTAAAAGCCTTGCTTTTTTCTATAGCGGCAACGCTTCTACGAGGGTTGATTTCCAGCGCCCGTTCTATAGCCGAAAGATAATGTGCCTGTTCATTTTTGACTCGCTCTTCTGATACTTCGACTTCAGATCTAAGGCACTGATGAATCGTTTCGAGCCTGAAATCCCTTCCTCTCAGATCTTCCCAAGCCGTGCTGTAATCGCTCCAGATGATCTTGTCCATCTCATCCAGGTCGTCAGCTGAGATATCATCGCCATCAAGCCTTTTGTGAATCCTCTCAAGTCTTGCTGCTTTGTCATCACCTTCATTGATGTCGATGTTGAATAATTTTTCTGAGCCTTCCAGTATGATCAGGGCGTTTTTCTCCAGGCGCTCTTTGGCATTTATGATGTACTTCTGCAAGTCTTCAGAAATGATCTGGCGATGAAGATACACGTCGTCCTCATAACTGAGACGGTCGTCCTCCAGAATTTTTTCCACGCTTGTCAGTGTACTGAGTATTTCAGGCCTGGTTTTGGGAGCCAGTGTTCGATCCATTATTTCTTTCAGCCTTTCAAGCTCGAAGAGCGTCATGTTTATTGCCACTTCCACGGCGTCGAGTTCTTCGGGAGTGGTGTTATCATTCAGCTCAACACCAAGAGTAACTGTTAGATCCTCTTCAGTGTTAGATTTAGAGGAGGTGCGAGCATCTCTGCTTCTCTGAACTCTCTGAGGCGGTTGTTCTTGCTGAGCATTGATGGCCTCAAGTTGTTGACGCAGACGTCCTTTTTTATCATTAATCGTATTGATTTTTTGAATCAGGCGTTCATGTTGAACGAAAACATCTGCATTGTTGTCAAAATTCCAAATGTGTAAGCGTGCGGCAATGGTTGCATGATGGGATTTGATTTCAGCTTCTCTTGTAGTATCTGTTCTGAAGCTTCGTTGCTGAGGATGTTGTCGAGCGACCTGAGCTTTCTCTCCGGAGTGTTGTTGAATGGCTTTTTGACGGACTTCCAGATCAGCTTCGTTGACGGGACTCCGACCGATCTGTCCAACGACGGGTAGTTCTTGCCCAACGGGTGAATCCGCATCTTCTTCCGGTTGCTGTTGAGTGGACTGAAAGCGGGCAACCAGATCGTTTTCATTGACCGGAGTTATACCGGGCAGGCCTTCAGGGAAGGCTAGTATTGCTTTGAAGATTTCTCTATCAGGTGGTTTTGCCCCAGGTAATTTGGTCAGTGCAATGATGTTCTCAAGAAGTTTTCTTCCGGGGAGTTCGTCTTGATCTTGGGGTAGCAGGCTATCATCCTGGTTATTAGTAGCAAAATCCCCTGCCATTTGAGCGTTATGAGCGATTTTGGCATCTGTTCTGGCACCAAGGACTTGTTTTACCTGTGATGGAATCCGATGGACTGCATCCCGTATTTTCTGATTCTGATTCTCCAGATCTTTCAGCTCGACACTTAACAGTGCAAGCGAATTTTCGTAGCGTTGCCTGTCTCTCAGTTTTTCCTCATGACTACGAACGGCAATGGCCTTTGTTTCTTCGGCTTGTTCCGTTGCGTAAAGTAATTTTTCGTTTAGCTCGACGAGTTTGGCCTCTTTTACCCGCAACCTCTCCAGATCGTTGTTAAACTCTGACAGCTGTCTGTTCATCATATCGCTCATGACTTTGGAAGCAAACTCTCCGTCTTCCCGGGAAGTGTCGATCTGCAGCTTGTTGATATGGCTGATAACGGGTATCACTTTCTGAATATTCTGAACAAAGTGCGGGTTAATCAGAAGATTTCTAAATACGGGTTTGAAACTGAAGTGTTTTACGAGTTGATTATGCATCCAGATTGGCGTGATGACTGAAGAAACGACTCTGATGTGTTCCAGTGTGAACTCAAATTCATCTGCTCCATGTGGAATAGCACTGGTCAATGCCTGCCGGAGAGATTCATAGAATGCAAGCGCACGCATCGTCAGTTTGTCTTCATTTGAAAGTGTTGTGGGTTGATCTGTGTCAGCAGCGGCGTCGAGCCTCCCAGTAAACTCCTCCAGCATTTCCATCTGCCTGCTTCGAATGATGTACAGGTAGCTTTCGAGCTTGTATTTTTTAACGTGTGTCGTTAATGCCGGGGCAGAGTTACTACTCTTATCTTCTTCCCAGTGCTTATGCAGGCTTTCTACAAAAGCAATATCATGGGGATTCTGCATCTGACCATAGAAAACAATAACCTCTCCCGGAGCTTCCTCTACTTTCAGCATTGGATAACCTGCAGGCACAGGATAAACCTGTTTGTCATCCTTGACATGCACAACATATCCGACGGGTTTACTGTATGCCAATAGTTCATTAAGAGCCTGCTGTTGTATATTCTCTCTGAGGATATGAACCTGGATGTAGGCCGAGGTGGCTGCTGCCAGGAGAGCCTCATCATTGACAAAGAGTGATTGACCCAGACGTTGCAGTTCGGGGGGCTGATCACCCCCTGAGATAAGACGCATGAAGGTACGCCCATTCACTTCAACCTTGTCGACTTCAATGGTAGCCAGGGAAACATAGTGATCACTTTTGCCGAGGTTTCCCGCTCTCTCCTCAGCACCTTCCAGCAGCCAGAACAGTTGAGTGTGGCTGGCAATTTTCGTTAACGGTTCCAATGATTCCATGCCAGCCAACTGAGAGCGAACAGCCTCAACTGAGTCCCGATCAGTCATTCCGCTTCTGACTTCAATGACCAGTTCCTTTTCTTCAAGATTATGGGTAAACCTGAAGACTTCCTCATCACCCACCTTCAGGACTTTAATGTATTTTCGGGCAACGTCATTTTCGTCTGTTTCAAACAGATCAACGCTGGAAACACCCCCGCAGAAATCAGAAAGAATATCTGTAAAACCTTTAGCAGGAATGACATAACCTGCACTGACTTGAGCCTGATAAGAGTAGGTGGTTGTGAAAGATCCGGGTATTGGCTGCTGGTCATCACCTAACGTTGGCCGAACAATGCTCTCACTCCGGGTAAACTCCACAGGTCCATTGTCTGTAATATCGATAGATTTTGTCTGCAACCTGCGATCGGCCAGTGCCTGTGTGACAATGATGGAAGAACTGATGGCAATGGCTACGGCAAGGCTTAATGCATTGGGACGAAATTTTCTCATTC
>NZ_JAHHPN010000068.1:0-1250 GCF_024606325.1 Endozoicomonas sp. ONNA1 | reverse complement strand
GCAACCTCTGTTGGTTAATGGCCAATTACAAGCCTACCCACAAGCTCATGTCACCCTACTCTGGCCTGAGTCTGCGAAAAGCACATCTTCAGTATTCAGTTCGATGATCGCCGCAGGGAAACCGTGTCCTGAGGTCGATATCTGGGATATCAATGGGGGCAGGCATGATATCTCCCGGGCTGAGCTACCTGAACAAGCACTTCACCAACTTTACGAAGCGTTTAAAACCGTGCCTCCCCACCTTTGTAACCCTCTGCCTGAACTGACCGAAGGGTTGTTGAATAACCTGATAATGGCTGCCCGGCGCGCGCAGCAGGTTGACCAGTCCCCACAGCTCCTGCCCCGCCATTGGCGCAAGGCCATCAATAGCGTTGTCACCCATGGCACCCGCCAGAATCCGACAGTACGTAACTTTATGAAAGTAGCCTGTTGGCAGTTACTGCCGGATGCTACTAATAAGCCGGATGAGGATCAAACCGCCTTGGTAGACACGGATCAGTTAACTGCCATCATCAACAGTGCCCCGAGGTTGGATAGAGCGTTTGTGGATAAGAACCTATGGCCACTGGCCAGAGCGTTTGACCCAACAGTACTTAAGGGCCGAAACTCTGAAGGATTACAACTGTTCTACGAACATCCATTCCCATGGCAGGGTGGAAAAGAAGTCATGAACAGGCTCTGTGCCCTGATCGTGGCTCTTGTGCCTGAACAACATCGAGAGGCAATGGCGTACCAGTTGGCAGTTGATCCGTCGGAAACAGAGCTATATCAACGTTTTGGCATCAGGCCATCAAGACAGATTAAACGTTTGCAAGATGCGCTGGCTTCCGGCTGGCAGCTGGCTTTGCCACCAGGGCAGACCCGATACGATGCTATTCACGCTCTGGCCACCGACTGTTTTCACATAGCCAGAACAGCAAATTCTGACACAGCAGCTATTGAACACATAGAAAAACGACTGTCTGAATCACTGGAATGGCAGGGTTCTGCCGATCAACCCTTGTCAGCACTGGCTCACGATCTTTATCACGGCGAGATGAACCAAAAGGATCGTGAAAGCCGTCGATTATCCCGACTCCATGACCGGTTGGCGGACTCTCCCGTTATATTCCTGCAGGGGGAAACCGGCACTGGGAAAAGTTACTTTTCTGCCAGAATGGCAAAGGCTTCGGGACAGGCTTCGGTGATGTCCCTTGGACCTTCTGACAGTGAACAGACCCTGATGAAACGCTGGCAGTGGCAAGAGCACG
>NZ_JAHHPN010000780.1:0-1872 GCF_024606325.1 Endozoicomonas sp. ONNA1 | reverse complement strand
AGCAATCCCTGATCCGGCTGTTGAAAGAAAAACGACAGGCGGTGATCAGTCATGCTGTCACCAAGGGGCTGAACCCTGATGCACCGATGAAGGATTCCGGTGTGGAGTGGCTTGGGGAAGTGCCGGAGCATTGGGAAATGGTTCCTCTCAAATATTTATGCTCATTCAGCGGAGGCGGTACACCCAGCAAAGACAATCTGAGCTATTGGAGTGGAGGTGATATACCGTGGGTATCACCAAAAGATATGAAGTCTTTTCGTATTTCTAATACTCAGGACAAGCTGACTGAGAAAGCGGTTGAGGAGTCATCTACAAACTTTGTAGATAGTGGTGCCCTCATAATGGTAGTACGCTCAGGCATTCTTCAAAGAACCATACCGATCGCAATAAACTCAGTTCGAGTCACTCTGAATCAAGACATGAAGGCTCTTAAATTCAATGGGCGGATGAAAACCGAATTTGCCGCTAACTACATATTGGGCAATGTTGATTCTTTGTTGTTGGAATGGTCGAAAGAAGGGGCAACTGTAGAGAGTATTGAACAAGAGTATTTATCTGCCAGTTTATTTCCTGTACCACCATGCGAAGAACAAGACCAGATCAATAACTCATTAGAAGAACAAATGAACACTTTTGCAGACTTGGAGGAAAACTCTGTTGAGGGAATTCAATACCTCCAAGAACGCCGCACAGCCCTAATCTCCGCCGCCGTCACCGGCAAAATCGACGTACGTGACTGGCAGCCAGCAACAGAACAACAAGAACACCCCGCAGAGGCCACCGCATGAGCAAAACACCCGATTCATCAAAAGAGCCGGATAACCTGTTCGGCGAAATCAAAGACCTGATCCAGTCTGCCAAACAACGGGCAGCGGTGGCGGTAAATGCCGAGCTGACCCTCCTGTACTGGCAGGTGGGGCAGCGCATTCATACTGAGGTGCTGAAAGGTGAAAGAGCCGATTACGGCAAGCAAATTATCACTGATCTGGCTAAAAAACTGACAGCAGCCTTTGGCAGGGGATGGAGCAACAAACAACTCCATCATTGTCTCCGCTTTGCGGAGACTTTTCCCGATCCTGAGATTGTCTCCGCAGTGCGGAGACAATTGAGCTGGACCCATATAAAAGCACTGATTTATATCGAAGACGACCTGAAAAGAGAGTTCTACTACCTGATGGCAGCTCAGGAAGGCTGGTCAACCCGAACCCTGCAAAATCGCATGGGCAGCTTGATGTACGAGCGCACAATGCTGTCCAGAAAGCCAGAAACAACCATAGAGCACGACCTGAACCAATTGCGGGAAAAAGGCAGGATCAATGAAAGTTTTGTATTAAAAGAGCCTTACCTGCTCGACTTCCTCGACCTGAATGACACCTTCGTGGAAAAAGACCTTGAAGACGCCATTCTGCGAGAAATGCAGCAATTCCTGCTAGAAATGGGTATGGGCTTTACGTTTGTTGCCCGTCAGCACCGGGTTCTGATCGATGATGACGACTTTTATATTGATCTGCTGTTCTATAACAGAGACCTGAACCGTCTGGTGGCTATTGAACTGAAAAAAGATAATTTCAAGGCAGAATACAAAGGTCAGATGGAACTATACCTGCGTTGGCTTGATAAATACGATCGCCGACCCGGTGAACAATCGCCTGTTGGTATCATACTTTGTGCAGGTAAAAAGCAAGAACAGATTGAGTTACTGGGGCTACATGAAGGTGATATCCATGTTGCAGATTATCTCACCAAAATGCCACCCAAAGAACTATTGGAAGAACGCTTCCAGCAAGCTGTCCGCAACGCCCGAAAACGTATTGAGAATAAAACTGAATAGTGGAATCCTCGAATTGTCTCCGCAGTGTGGAGACAATTCAG
>NZ_JAHHPN010000779.1:0-3321 GCF_024606325.1 Endozoicomonas sp. ONNA1 | reverse complement strand
AGCAATCCCTGATCCGGCTGTTGAAAGAAAAACGACAGGCGGTGATCAGTCATGCCGTCACCAAGGGGCTGAACCCGGATGCACCAATGAAGGATTCTGGTGTGGAGTGGCTTGGGGAAGTGCCGGAGCATTGGGTGGTGAATACTATTTCTCAAGTCTCGCAAAAGATTACCAATGGATATGTTGGCCCTACCAGAGATATTTTGGTCGAAAGCGGTGTTCCCTATATTCAGGCAACGCATATAAAAAATGGCAAAGTTAATTTTGATAATGCTTACTTCGTGACTGAACTGTGGAGCCACAAGCATGCCAAGTCAATTTTGAAAAAAGATGATGTACTGATTGTTCAAACAGGTGCGGGAACAGGTGATGTAGGCTTAGTGTCTGATGAGGAAGAAGGCTATAACTGCCACGCATTGATTATCGTTCAGCCTAAAGCAGATAAAATGACGGGTGAATTTTTGTCCCATGTTTTGTCATCCAGTTATGGTTATGCAGTGTTGTACTCTATTCGAACTGGTGGAATGCACCCACACCTTAATTGTGGTGAGGTGAAGTTTGTTCGTACACCCCAGCCACCATTGAATGAGCAAATGTTGATTAATGATTACTTACGGGATATCAGGGTTAAGTATTCTGATTTGATGTCAGAAGTAGAAAGCCAGATCGACTTGTTAAAAGAACGCCGCACAGCCCTGATCTCCGCCGCCGTCACCGGCAAAATCGACGTACGTGACTGGCAACCAGAAGCACAACAACAAGAACAACCCGCAGAGGCCACCGTATGAGCAAAACACCCGCTTCATCAAAAGAGCCAGGTAACCTGTTCGGCGAAATCAAGAACCTGATACAAAGAGCCAAACAACGGGCAGCGGTGGCACTCAATGCCGAGATAACCGCACTCTATTGGAAGGTCGGTCAGCGTATTCAGCAGGAAATCCTGAAGGGTAAGCGGGCAGACTACGGCAAACAGGTTATTTCCGACTTGTCCCGCCAGCTCTCCGGGCAGTTTGGTAAGGGCTGGAGCCCTCAGCAATTGAGACATTGTATTAAGTTTGCCGAAATCTGTGAGGCTGATGAAATTGTCTCTACAGTGTGGAGACAATTGAGCTGGTCACACCTGAAACTGTTGATTTACATTGATGACCCACTAAAACGTGAGTTCTATATGACCATGGCGATTCAGGAGCG
This sequence comes from Endozoicomonas sp. ONNA1, assembly GCF_024606325.1. Lineage (NCBI taxonomy): Bacteria > Pseudomonadati > Pseudomonadota > Gammaproteobacteria > Oceanospirillales > Endozoicomonadaceae > Endozoicomonas > Endozoicomonas sp. ONNA1. Next base: position 2,130 of record NZ_JAHHPN010000779.1, on the reverse strand, counting down.
ATGGTCTGTCCGCACCTTCAGCGAGCGTATGGATTCCATGCTGTTTGAGCGTACTGCCTTATCCCGAAATCCGGAAGAAACCATCGTTCACGATCTGAAAATGCTGAGGGATCAAGGGAAAGCCGATCAGGATATCGTTCTGAAAGACCCTTACATTCTGGATTTTCTTGAGCTTAATGATACCTACGTGGAAAAAGATCTTGAGGATGCTATTTTGCGGGAAATGGGGCATTTTCTGTTAGAAATGGGTATGGGCTTCACTTTTGTCGCACGCCAGCACCGAGTTCAAATTGATGAAGATGATTTTTATATTGATCTCTTGTTCTATAACCGAAAACTGAAGCGACTGGTTGCTATTGAACTGAAAACAGGCAAGTTTAAAGCTGAGTACAAAGGACAGATGGAGTTATATCTACGCTGGCTGAATAGATATGACCGTCAGCATGGAGAAGACCCCCCTATCGGCATCATTCTTTGTGCAGGTAAGAAGCAAAAGCAAATTGAATTACTTGAACTGGGTCAACTACCCGTCCCTAAAGGAACGGGCTTGTAAAAGCCCTTGTTGACTAGACCACTATTTAGGAGAGACAAAAATAGTAAACGTTATTTCGGATGTAGATACCTTGGAATGTCGCCTTAGTTCCTTGCTCTATCGTGGCTCTGTAAACAGTCTTATTGGGTTATAGACAGTCAACCACATTGCGAAGCCGTTATAACTGGTCGAAAGGAAGTCTGAAGCTGGTTTGATCCTACAAATCAGCGTAAGCACAACTCGAAGGAGGTAGACTAAATGCTAGTTTACGTACTCAACAAGAATGGTGAACCATTAATGCCATGCAAGCCCCAACGGGCTAGAAAGCTCTTGAAAGAGGGTAAGGCTAGGGTTGTTTCAAGGACACCATTCACTATACAGCTACAGTTTGGCTCTACAGGCTATAAGCAAACTGTAGTGGCTGGTATGGATACCGGCTCTAAGGTTATCGGCTGTTCAGCTATATCGAATGGAGAGGTTGTATATCAGTCTGAAGTCAAGCTTAGAACCGATATTAAGAAAAAAATGGATCAAAGGAGAATGTATCGGAGCAATAGACGTAACAGAAAAACCCGATACAGAAAGCCCAGATTTTTGAACCGGAAAAACTCAACCATGTTCGGAAGGCTTCCACCTTCAGTAAGGTCTAAGGTTCAGTCCCATTTCAGGGAAAAGAAACAGGTTGAAATGATTTTACCTGTTACCCGATGGAATGTAGAAACGGCCAGTTTTGACATTCACAAGATAACCAACCCTGAAGTGTCGGGAAGGGGCTATCAGGAAGGAAAACAGAAGGATTATTACAACGTCAAAGCCTATGTCCTTGATCGTGATGGATACAAATGTCATTCAAAACAGAAGGTTAAGCATAGTGAAAAATTACACGTTCATCATATTGTATTTCGATCAAATGGTGGAACAGATGAGCCTGGTAACCTAATAACCCTATGTGAAAGGTGCCACAAGGATTTACACGATGGGAAATTTGAGATTAAGGGTCAGAAAAGCAAGACTAAACACGCTACCCAAGTCAGCATCATCAAGGAAGTGCTAAAGAAAAACTGGTCATTCAAAGAAACCTTTGGGTATGAGACAAAATTCAAGCGTGAAACGATTTTAAAATTACCAAAAACTCATTTCAATGATGCTGTAGCTATTTGCTGTGAACATGGGGAGTTGGTTGAACCGAGTCCAATTGTGTATAAGAAAGTTCATGTCTCTAAAGGTGACTATCAGTTACACAAAGGGCAGAGATCAGAAAAGAAAATTCCTGTTGGCAAGTTGTTTGGCATTAAAAAGTTCGACTATGTAAATACCCAAAAGGGTAAAGGATTTATCAAGGGTAGAATGTCTACAGGATATGCTGTATTGATGGATATAGAAGGTAAAACTACAATAACCAGCACAAAAATTAAGAAGGGCTGTAAAAGGTTAAGCGCTAGAAGCACAACCCTGATCGACTTCGAACATTGTGCATAGCGAATCCTGGCGGATTCGTTGCTTACATCCCCCCGCTGAAGCGAGGGGTTTTACGCAAAATTCGATAAAACTGAATAGTGGAATCCTCGAATTGTCTCCGCAGTGTGGAGACAATTCAG
>NZ_JAHHPN010000778.1:0-2261 GCF_024606325.1 Endozoicomonas sp. ONNA1 | reverse complement strand
GGTTCATAGCGGTTTCAGTAAATTTTTGGTCCAGCAGAGCAGCGCTGTCCGGGTCGTCTTTGTGAAATTCCACCTCGCCGGAGAAGGCAATCATCACGGCGATCGAACTGTTGTGCTCTGAAAGATATTTATCAAACGCCAACTTATAACGCACTGCTTCCTTACGGGAACTGGTGACCACCATCGCCTTGGCCTGACCACCCAGCAAGCCCATGACATGCTCTTTGTAGTGCTCGATGATGACTTTTACTTTTTGGGAAATATTGTACTCATGGAGCCGCACCCAGCGGTTGAGTTTCACCTTGGCTTTTTTGCTGTCTACCTCTTCGTCCTTGGCCTCTATTTTTTGGGCCAGCTGATAAGCCACCTTGTAGTTGGTGTAGTTTTTCAGCACGTCGAGAATAAAGCCTTCCTCAATGGCCTGGCGCATGGAGTACACATGGAAGGCTTCGGGCAGGTTCTTCTTGGAAGCAGGCTCATTGGGCTTGGGCAGGCGACCAAACAACTCCAGAGTTTTCGCCTTGGGTGTCGCAGTGAACGCATAGTAATTCAGGTTGCTGCTGCCCCGGCGTGAGGCAATGGTTGCGTCCAGCATATCTTCTGAAGACAGTTCTTTGTCCTCATCCCCATACTCTTTATCAGAAGAGACACCCTCCACCATCAACACTTCTTTCAGCTTGCGGGCGGTGGAGCCGGTTTGTGACGAATGAGCTTCGTCGGCAATCACGGCGTAACGGCGTTCCTTCAGTCTGGTACTGTTCTCAATGGCCGCCAATACATAAGGGAAGGTTTGGATGGTGACAATAATAATCGGTTGAGCACTCTCCAGGGCCGCTGCCAGCTTCTCCGACTTGGAGCCATCGCCTTCTTTTTTGTTGATACGCCCCACTACACCGTCGGCGTGTTCAAACTGGTAAATGGTGTCTTGTAGCTGATCGTCCAGCACGGTTCGGTCGGTAATGACTATCACCGAATGGAACTGCTTATTGCCTTCGTCATCATAAAGAGTGGAAAGCTGGTGGGCAGTCCAGGCAATGGAGTTGGATTTACCGGAACCGGCACTGTGCTGCACCAGATACTTGTTGCCTGTGCCTTCCGCCCTGGCCGCTGCAATCAGCTTGGTGACTACATCCCACTGGTGATAACGGGGAAAGATCAGGGTTTCCTTTTTCGACTTGCGGCCTTCCCAGTCTTCCTTCTCTTCGATCTGCAAATGCACAAACCGACCGATAATATTCAGCAGGTTATCGGGCAGCAGTACCTCGTTCCACAGGTATTCGGTGGCGTATTCATTCTTGTCTTCTGGTGTATCATTGCCAGCACCGCCTTCCGCCGTGCCTTTGTTAAACGGCAGAAAGAAGGTATCGCTGCCCGCCAGTTTAGTCGCCATATACACTTCGTACTGACTCACGGCGAAATGCACCAGCGCACCCCGTTTAAAAGTCAGCAACGGTTCCGGCTTGCCGGTTTCCGGGTCTTTGGGCAGACGGGTCTTTTGATATTGTCGTTTAGCGTTTTCGATGGCCTGTTTGAATTCCGATTTCAGCTCCAGCGTTGCCACGGGCAAACCGTTGATAAACAACACCAGATCAATGCGCCATGCCTTGGCTTTTTTACCGGTTTCTGCCAGATGTGCGTCGACGCCTTCCCCCTCGGGGGAAGGTTGGGATGGGGGGACAAGATTGACATAAGGCGAATAAACAAGCTCCGGCACCACACGACAACGGTTTTCTTTATAGCGGGCCAGCGTATCCGGGTTCAGGGTATGTTCCGGCATAAACTGGCACAGGGAGAACCGGGCATTGCGAATCTTCAAACCATGACGCAATACGCCCAGTGTGCCAAAGCTGCGAAGCTCCTTATCAATGGCATTAGCGTCGGCTTTCTTTAACTGGTTGACCAGATGGCTGATAAAATGCTGTTCCGAATCCATCGGGAAGCTTTTGCAGAATTTCTGCCATTCCTTCGGCTGGGTGTTCTTCACAAAATCCAGCACATCGCTGGTATACAACGCCGTTTCCCGGTCGTACTGGTCGCCACTGCCCAGTAGCCAGCCTTTGGCTTGCAGGCGGGCGATCATATCGTTTTGGAATATCGATTCGGTGGTGCTATCCATATTTCACGGTCTCAAAATGGCACCTAAAGGTCTCTATCTGGGACTTTTCAGGGATTATGCAGACAGTGTCTGCACAATGTATCAATCTGGCTGAATTGTCTCCACACTGCGGAGACAATTCGAGGATTCCACTATTCAGTTTTAT
>NZ_JAHHPN010000777.1:0-1470 GCF_024606325.1 Endozoicomonas sp. ONNA1 | reverse complement strand
GTCAATTCGGCCATTGAAGCCAAAGAGAACCGTCAGTATCGCAAACAAAAGATCGGAATGAAGCCGGGAATGAAGGGAGTCACCCCGTTCCCACGCTGGAGAGAGTTTTGCGACACCCTTTTTACGGCGGGGAGGATGTCAAAAGAGGTTTTGTCGAAGTCATGGCCGGTGCTCTGGTGCGCACAAGTTATCGTGCTGAGTAAATGTTTCATAAGAATAATGTGGGTCCGGGCTAATGAGTGAGAGTAAACAATCAGTCATCCATCATTAGTTCGGTGATTTTCGTCGGATCATCTTGATTGATGGTCAAAACATGGCCATCGGCGCTGGGGATGGCTAATCGAGTAGCATCAGGATGGGAAATGGTGGCTTTTTTATCCCATGATCCATCGCTGTTCTGACCATAAATTTTCGCAGTTCCATCGAAACTGGCGGTGACCACATGGCGGCCATCGACGCTAAAGGTGGCTGATCTGATATCCCAAGTATGAGAGATGATGGCTTTTTCTTTCCATGATCCATCGTCCTTCTGACCGTAGATTTTCACTGTATTATCTCCACTACGGGTGATCAGATGGCGGCTATCGGCGCTGAATTTGACTGACAAGACTGTTTTGTCATGGGAAATGATGGCTTTTTCCTCCCATGATCCATTGTCGTCTTTTTGACCATAGAGTTTCGCCTTGCCATCATCACTGCCAGTCAATACATGGCGGCTATCTGGGCTGAAGGTGGTCGAGTTGACCCTGTCATTATGGGAAATAGTCGCTTTTATTTCCCACGACCCATCGTCAGCCAGGCCATGGATTATCACCTTGTTATCGAGATTGGCGGTCAATACACAGCGGTCATTGGTGCTGAAGGCTGCTAAGTGTAACCAGTTGTTGAAAGAAATAGTGGTTTTTTCTTCCCATAAACCATCGTCCAGGCCATAGATTTTCAGCTTGTTATCTCTGCTGCAGGTCAACACATAGCGGCCACTTGGGCTGAAGCTAGCCGAGATGACCTCGTCGTCATGGGTAATAGTGGCTTCTACTGCCCATGACCCATCGTCCCCTCGGCCATAAATTTTCGCCTTGCCATCATTACTGGCGGTCAGCACATAGCGGCTATCGGCGCTGAAGGTGGCCGATTCGACGGGACGATCGTGGCGAATAATGGCTTCTTCTACCCATGAGCCATCGTCGCTCAGGCCATAAATTTTCGCCTTGCAATCTCCACTGGCGGTCACTACATAGCGACCATCGGCACTGAAGCTGGCTGAGTAGACATGGCGATGATGGGAAATGGTCACTTTTTCTTCCCATGACCCATCGTCCTTTTTGCCATAAATTATCGCCTTGTAATCGCTAATGGTGGTCAACAGGTATCGGCCATTGGTGCTGAAGGTGAGCGTTATGACGTAGTCATCATGGGAGAAAGTGCCTTTTGGTTGCCATGATCCATCGCTCTTTTGGCCGAAGATTCTCA
>NZ_JAHHPN010000776.1:0-1675 GCF_024606325.1 Endozoicomonas sp. ONNA1 | reverse complement strand
TCAGATCACCAGAAGATTGATCAATTTAAATTATCTGAGGTGACAGATTGGAAAGCCGCCCTGGATACAAAAACATCTTTAACCAAACAAAGATTTCGTTCCCCGCCATTGGCTTTTTATCGATACGGAGGTATATGGAAGCTTGCGGAAGGCTATGAAATACTGAATGGCGATGAAGCACTGCAGGAAAGCAAGATTGCAGTAGATTGGAGTCGAGGCTACCGAGCGTTGCTTGATACTCTTGAATTGTCTCTCGGGAAACGCTTTTCCTCTTCCAGCGAGGCAGTAGCTATCTGGGTGCACGAAAAAGATGTCACAAGCTATATAAAAACGGATCCGCAGAGCAAAAGCCAATACAGTCATCAACTGGTTCTCCAAATGGAGACTGGCGATGATAACCCTATCAGCAAGGCCAGCCGTTACCTGTTTCGCAAATATAAAAATCATCAACAAACTGATCAGTCAATTCGTTGGCTGGTCATTGACAACGATGATTGGTCAGATGGCGAGACCGGCGCCAAGGTCAACCATGCCGATATTGGCAAACTGCTGGACGATGATAGCCGAATTCATGTGGTAGGCCTGGGTGAATCCGAAAACGGGGAATTTACCCTGAGCGGGCAAAGTGCACCAGACCTGTCAACAAAAATCAATGAATTGATCGGTAATACCCCGGTTAAAACGGTTAACCTGATAGGCTCAGGTATCGATCACAACGGGCTTGTTAGCCAATACCTGAAAGACATCCTGAAAGCGACAAAAACCCGGACAGTGACCGCCCGTGACGGTCTGTTGAGAGTCGATATCTGGGGGCGTCTGTGGGTTGGCCTGCTCTCTGACACAGGGCTGGTGACATGGTCAGTCGCCGACAGCTCTGACCAGCTGAAAGCGCTTCGCATGAGTAACGGCGATACCACCGTCGAGCGCATGTCCGAAAAAGACAGGTTGACTGAAGGTGCCACCGGACTCCGTCAGCTGCCCGCTGTGTTGTCAGAGAACAGCGGGTTGCTGGGGCCCGTCAATCCCGATGATCTGGTGCCAACCCCGGAAATATTCGAGCGCAGTCTGAAGCCACATCTGCAGGGTGTGATAAGCTCGAATGACGTTGCCGCGCTGGAAAGGAAAATCGCTCAATTTGACCCACTTCGCCGTAAGGGAACCGCCCTTGAAAAATACTTCCTTGTCTATAGCATGCAGCAAAACCTGCCCGGAACTCTTACCGGAGGAAGATCCGTAGCCGCCCACCTGGCCGCCACAATAAACGAGTACCTGCACGATGCTCTGGTCGAGGTACCTAAAGAGCTTCATGCTGTCTGGATTGGCAGTCTCAACGACAATGTCAAAAGGTATATCAAGATCTGGGTTTCACAGGTTTCCGACTGGCCCCTGACCCTTTGGCATGATCCGCAAGCGATTTTAGCACTGTTTCTTGCCCGACAAGTATATAAGGCTGTTGCCGCTGAGAAAATACCCGAAACAATACAGACAAAAGAACGTAGCAAAAAAGAATTTTTGGCACGTTTACATCATCTACAAGATCTGGCCTATAACACTATAAAAAAAGGCATCGCCCGCGGCAAAACCTTCGACGACATGGCAAAGGTGTTTTTAGTCAACCATTTGGGTATGGATCAAAGCGAATTAGAGAAAATACAAGAAGAAAGCCTGAAGCAAT
>NZ_JAHHPN010000067.1:0-1127 GCF_024606325.1 Endozoicomonas sp. ONNA1 | reverse complement strand
CTACCTGAGTGGATTCGATCAACGATGGATCAATGACCGGAAAATTAGCTGTTTCTGTGTTCGTTGTTTTCGGACGCATTTTTACCGGTTCAGTGGTCAGCGTTTCCAGTTCCGTGTCAATTATTTTCGGGGCAATATCAGTAACGGCTACCTTATGCCCGGCCTTGCACATGAAATCACTATTGATCGCCTCATCCTGCTTTGCAGAAGCAACCGCCGGGAGCATTACATCTTCACTTCTACTCACTTCTCTGGCAAAAGCGGTGCCTGTCTTATCAATATTGTCAGATGAACTGACGCAAGCGGCGAAACACGTCTGTTCTATTGTTTTAATACGGAGCGAATCCATTTTTTTAACCCTCACTGCTGTCCTTGCTATGACGATCTGATTAAGAAAAGCCAAACCAGATATAACTTGGACTTTTAACCCAATAGTTAGTTCCAACCATTCTGTGAAGACTGGGCAGAATTATAAGATCACCTCCGCAGCTGCCGAATGGCAGGAGGTCTTGGGGTGTGACCAAGAGATAGTTGGCACGGTGGGCATAGGCAGCAATGAACAATAAATTGAAATCACATGGGCAGTGCCACATTGAGGAGGGTAGGCAATTCGAACTCAATAAAATCGGTTGTTTTCGCCCCACTTCCTGCCATAGTCCAGAAGCATGCTGTACCACTCATCCTCATTTTTTGTATGTTTTTTCATGTTAGCGAGATAGATGTCCAGCCAATATTTCTGGTCGTGCTCTTCAGACAACAAATTTGAAAACTCCTTGGTGGTTAAAGGGCTAACGGCAACATTTTGATGACGCAAACAGTGTTTTGCTATGGTTAATTGACTCTTTTCTGAGCATTCTTCCCAGAGTCGATGAAAATATTCCCGGTACTCTTTAAGGTAAAATTCACAAAGACGAGCTTTGTAACGTTGCATTTCAACCAGAGGCAGACCATTTGTTTTCAGGGATGCGATTGAGTTGTTTTGTGTGCTTTCGCGACTGACCTCAGGAATGTCCTTCCAGCAATCGTCATGCTCATCCGCGCTGTTGGCATTGGCGCCAAAGTCTATGTATTTATCATTGGATTCAGGGAAGAGAACAAGGTTAATCACATTTAACATCAACGCCAAA
>NZ_JAHHPN010000775.1:0-2458 GCF_024606325.1 Endozoicomonas sp. ONNA1 | reverse complement strand
TTGCCCGGTCTTTACTGCTTTCAAGGAATTTTGTTCAAATCAAAGAGGTTCCGGTGCCAGTATTGGCTTCCTCTACTTCAACCACTTCGGCGCAACTCACCTCTGGAAGAGATGCAACTCCTGAGAAAGCAAAAAGAGCAGTAAGTGTAACAAGACAGCCAAAATACTTAAAGCCAGGTATCAGGGTATCAAAAGAAGCGTTCAGTGAACGGATATATATCCAGCATTTATTTCAACTGGATAACAATATTATTCAGGAAGTCAGACTAATTCAGGAAAACCCGGTTTTTTTTTTAGAACAGACAGAAAAAAAGATCTCGGCATTCAAAAAGGCTTTAGAAAACAATAAAAATTCAATAAACGAGCTAGGAATAGGCTACTACTATTTTTTGAAAGCACTGGCCATGATGAGGGCCAAAATGTCAGATGATGACAAAACCATAGAGTTGTCCTTTAGTCCGGAAGTCAAGTTCAATGCCAAAAAGATAAAGGAGGCTATTTTACTTTCTCAACACTTCTGCTTACCTTATGCAAGGATGCTCATGCTGTTTTTTGAATATGGTATGGAGGGAGAGCCTGATGCAAAAGTAAGAGCCTGTCTCTCTGCATTGTCTGGAGTGTCACAGTCTATTGAGATCTTATTGGAATTAGAGCCAAATTCAGCGGTTCTGGCCGGAATATTACTCAAATGGCTGTTACTGATTCCAAAGCCTTTCGAACTGAAACTGGCCTTTGATGCAGACACTTATCTGAAAAAACCGCAACGTAAGATTCCAGGTACGGTAACACCTTCCATACGTCTACTCAGAGAGTTTTTGGAGCAACTTCCGACTAAAGGTTCTGACGTCGCAGTTGATAATATTTTGACCCGAATGGGCGAGACATTTATAAATCAGCAACAGCTGTCAGACGAACAGCATGAACAAGTGCTAGCGGTAGCGGCAGTGGTAGCGGCAGCTGAAGCAGCGGCGGCGGAAGCGTCTGCAACGGCAACGGCAACGGCAACGGCAACGGCAACGGCGACATTGAAAGCGGCAACAGTGAATGGGCAAGTGGAAGCAGAAAAGCATACAGCAGCGGTGAAAATGAATACGTCAAAGATGGCGTTAGTGGCAGCAAAAATAGCGGCAAAAAAGGCTGCAGAGGCAGCTGCAAAGGAAGCAGCGGAAGCGATAGCAGAAATAAAAGTGGAAATAGAAACTAAACGAGAGACCACCGCGTCATTAGAAGCTCGAACGGAATCGATAGCAGCTGCGGTAATGGCAGCGGAAGTGTCAAAGGAAGCACATACGGAAGCAATATTAAGATTGGTACTGCACTTTGCCACTGGTCGAATGGACTTGCTTAAATTTAATAGTCTGTCTCTATCGTCAATTATCATGCGCTTTTCTGTGCAGGGCTATATTTCATCGAACTCATTAAACATCATATTTCTCAGAAAAAAACTGGCTCAACTCATTGAAGATATTCATCCTGAAAAACGGGCATGCGCAGATATCATAAAACTTGCTTTTCATCTGAATGGTTCACCAGAAGAAAAGCCTTTTTTCCCTCATCTTAAAGCCCTTCCCATCAATATCCAAGCCAGCTTGACCACCCATCATTTTGGTCATGACTTACAATTTCTAGAAAAATTAATTAGCTTATTTCCTGAATTGGTTACCAAGGATGCATCAGAATGGTACAACGTCCTTTTGCTGATTCACGAGTATAACATAAGACAAATCGGTGGAAATCCAGAAAAGGCAAAAAAACTCCAGAGTGATTCAAAAGATTGGAAACAATTACGCCAATGGTTTGAAAGTCATATATTGTATAAGCCAGTCGAGAAGAATGATATTCATTCAACACCAAAAGACATCGACTTTGCTGTCTTTAACATTTCCAGCATGAAACAGTTCAGAAAGGGTAACGAAAGTGCTTTTATTCTTGCTATTGAGCATGCCCGGGAAGTTGGCTATCTGAAATTAAAACAACACATAGACCAATATGAAAATAAAACGGATCCTGTATCACTACAGATGTTAGGCTGGTTTCATTGCCTGGCTGGACTAACACTCCTGAATGCAGAAATAAGTCCTGACAGTCAGCGGATAGTATTAACCGGTCGCAAAAGAGTTCTCACTAGCGCTCATGATCATTTCATGAGAGCGCGTATCATTGGCTTCCATTATGCCGGTTATCTGGAATCACTAGTGGGTATGCGGCTAGACAACTACCAGTCCTACCAGAGTCAGTCATCCGAAGCCTCGCAAACAGACTCAAGTGATAAGCCGGTTATTCAATATGCATCGACCAAAAAGCCGGAGGAAAAAATCTTTATTGAAGCGGGTAAGATTTTTACAGAAATTTTGCCCGGGTTGTTAGCAAGCTCTCTATATGGTGTACGTTTTGCCGCTGAAACAGCCATCAGAATCTTTACTGATGAACGGTTTAATCTTCTGCACATCCCACAGGC
>NZ_JAHHPN010000774.1:0-2549 GCF_024606325.1 Endozoicomonas sp. ONNA1 | reverse complement strand
CAGGAAGATCGGCTTTCTTCATGCGCTGTAAAAACATGCCCTTGCCGCCAAGTTGCTCCCGGTTGGCGGGACAACAATCTGCAGCCTGTACCAAAACGGGCGAACGGCAGGTGCGATCCCCTATCGGCGTTGGGTCGGGAACGCCACTGGGATCAGGCTCAATGAAATACCTTTTGGGTGAACTATTAGCCCCTTCGAATGGACTGCCACCCCCAGCCTTCTCATTGGAATCAGTTGTCAGGCTTTGGGGATTTGATATGTCAAAAGTAGTATCAGCTAACATCAGGATATCTCTCCCATGTCATTACTCATCCATAACTTAATCGCTATGGCATAAACCGATTACCTGACTTTTGACAATGATGTTTTTATAAAGTTCACTCGCCAGCCTGAAGCACGCATCACGAAAAACAACAATAAGCTGACAACACGGCTTGTGCCGGTCAACAATATCAGAGTTAATCGATCCTTATTTGCCAATTATCGAATGCGTTTCAAGTAAGAGTAATCTTTTCGAACGCGTTTGCTGGCATATTTTAGCCCGTGCTCCAGCAAGGCTTTCTCGACTTTTTCTTTATGATCCCAAAGCGGCTCATCGGGTGGAATAGCAAAATTCAGCGCGTAATCGTGTGATGGGTTGATAACAAAATATTTATCTCTCAAATGGGGATATACATCCTCATACAATCGAGTGGCTCTTTTGGGATCTAACAATAAAAGGTGCGGTAAGACTTCCTTGCGGGTTTCATCACTGATCTCATCACTCATAAAAATTTCCCTAAAACTCTCCTTCGATTTCCTCTCGAAGAATATTAAACACTGACACACTCCTAACTGATGAGCATGCTGAATAAACTCTCGCTGGTTGCTTAATAACCGGCAGAAAGCAGGGATAATCCCAATACTGTTAACATAAAACATTGAGAAAAGGGCATGTTTAAAGACGAATCTATCGGCTTCTGTCGTAACATCGCTATTAAGGTGCTGTGCAAGCACATTAAAGTCCCACTTAACTCTTTCAAAAATGGCTCTTTCCTCAAAGATTGTATCCAGGCCACACATGCCACCTAATACAATGATCAGTTTTTCAAAAGCATCCTGCATGACTTGACGTGATTTCATTCGGGAGCATTCGACAATCATTTCACCCGCTACGGCATTGCAACTCATATTCACGGTGCCAGCATTTTCATTCAGTCCGATCGCTTTTAGTAACTGTGCCAGAAACCACATACGCTTTAACTTGCCGGACTTATAACTGCTATCAGAAGCAAATTCGTCAGTAAATTTCAACCGCAGGGTTCGCCCTTTACCCCCTTCTGCTTGTTCCAAAAGCTCGATAAGGCTCACATGAATTCCTAACTTCATATTAACAATCAAGGCTTCATCCATACTGATGACAATCCCGTCAAGAATAACTATTGCATCGAGGGTTGCTTTGCAGGCTGGACTCAATAGTGGTGCCGTTTCACTAAGAGTTCTGCAATCAACATAGGTGATGTACTTTCCTGAAGAGATGTTGCCCCGACCAGAAGCCAGTGCGATCGGTGCCAGTGCGTTTACAAAGCGCCGATGCAGGGCAAAAATCAGCTCATGGACACTCCGGACCTGCTTGGCACCCTTAGGGTTGAGTGCCTGAAGACAGATTTGCAGCTGATGGCAGGCGGCCATCCACTCGCTAAATGATACCTGCCCTTCTTTACTGGCTTGCAGAGGATAGGTGATACGCTCTAACTCTGATTCGATAGTCTGCTTCAGTGCCTCAAACCGGTTTCTCAATTCCGGTAACTCATCGAGCAATGGCTGGATCTGGGGTGCACTTTTGTTATCAGCCAGCCGCAAGTATGCCCCGTATCCATCCAACAGTGATTCAGCCCCATCAACCAGTCGATTTACGCTGCCCCTGGCCTGTGACAATAGCTCTGACCGTTGTGGCGACATGCTCAATTTTACCGGGTTTGCCAGACAATCCAGTCCACCGCCGGGGGCAAAAAATGCCAACAAACGAGCATTTTGATCCGTGAGCCATTGAAAACCGCTGGCGACCAGTCGGAATGTGCCCTCTGGGGGAGATAAATCATCACGTGATGGGATGACCTTTGTTGACGGTAGATCAGAAAATGCAGTGGACAGACTTCTGTGACTGGCCAGTTTTCCGGCAAGGTCACCGGCAACGATAAAAGCTCCGGGCTCATCGTTAAAACGGGCGCAGGCCAGCGTTGCCTGTTGGCCAGCCTCCTGAGAGGCCAATGCCGAATAATGGTCACCGGCCCGCATCAAGGTTATTTGTTCCTGTCTCAGCAGGATTGCCACATGATCATTGAATCCTGCTTCGGCCAAAACAAAACCCCCTGCCCGTTTCAGAAATTTGGACTCAAGCATCCAGTCCTCAGCGTGGTCAGCCAAAACAATAGCTCCCTCCGGCATTGAATCTACCTCTCGTCGATTGGCCAGCCAGAGGGGGCCGGTGCAATAGCCTTCGCTGATGCTCTCGCCAATGGCCAGAGCCTCTTTAGGTATGGGCATGGCAAAAGCCATGTCACCAGAGA
>NZ_JAHHPN010000773.1:0-1657 GCF_024606325.1 Endozoicomonas sp. ONNA1 | reverse complement strand
AATGAAAGCTGTAAATATAGCAAGTATTTTGCATAGGCAGTCTTTCAGACTGCGAACTATCCATCCCCGAACTAGAAGTACGGGGCTTTCCGCTCAATTTGGTAAACAAAGTTCACACCGCTGGCGATGTTTTCTGGATAATTGTGAACCAAATCAAACTTTGCTGGTCTGAAGATTTAGAAAATTCAGAAAACAAATTATTGATGGAATGAATGATGCTGCCATGGATGTCCCGCGCTACTCTCTTTAACCTGTTCAGTCGCACCGTTCCGGAAACAGATGTTTCCTCTAATGTGCCCACTTCGGGTTTGAGCAATCAAACGGCTCGATCGGGTGGGTCCTCCGGTTGCTCTTTACACCAGCGGCACATCACTTCCACTCTCGACCAGCGTCGTGAATGGGTATCCCGGGTTCAGAATGCAATAGGCAATATTGACATTCCATTTGGTAATAAATTGCTGCGAGAACAGATAGATAAAGCCCAGTATGATCTTAAAAGGTTGAGTAAGGACCATCCCGGGGACAATCAAAGATTCTATCTGTCTTCCTTGCAAGCACTGATCAAAACCCTTGTCAGCGATATTACCCTTCCCGAAAATATTTCCGTTCTGCAAACGCTGGCTGATTTGGGGCTGGGACTTGATGCTGATTGGATGATTTGTACAATCAATATACCTCCCCAATTACTAAAGCAACTCTTGGGTAACACACGCCATGAAACAGTGCTGAGACTTCTTGGCAACCTTGCCAAAACAATGATGTGCAGGGCTGATCCGGACTTTATGGCAATATTGGACAGATACCTTACCCCGGGGCAACTGCAGGAAACAGCCCGGGAGCTTATGAGTGAGATGGCACAACAACGTTGCCCTCGTCTAACAAAAATTAATCAATCTCTTCGGATTTCCGATGGCTCAGCGCCCTATCTGATAACCGCTATTTTCGAATCACTGGACATCAGACATGGCGACCTTCAGACGTCACAGGATTTCTGCCAGACCATCACCACGGCACTGGGTTCAGAGTTTTTCATATTGCAACTTTGTATGCTGGAGGTGAATGCCCAAAGGCATGAAAAGCTGATTCTGGAAGCACTGAAAAAGCTGGATCATCAGGAGCGGGAACAGCTTCTGGTCTGTGCCTTTATCCTGGGCCAGCGGGAATTTTTCAAGCGGTTGCTGGCAGGCGCCTTACCCACAATTCTTAATCAGACATTTAATAACGGCAGTAATATTCTGCACCTTATGGCGACAGCACTTCCGAGCAGTTACTCTAACGGCGAATTATGCAGATATCACTGTCTGGAGGCTTATCTCCCCCGTTATGACCAGCTGTTTGAATATCTGCCCGCCAGAATTCTGGCTAATCAACAGGACCACAGCGGCGCAACACCGCTGTTGCTTTTATACCGACATCACTGTGCGCAATTAGCCTCAACACACCTATCCGGAAAGGATGACAGTCAACTGGCCAGAACCCGGCGCAGCGCTCTGATCAAGCTAACCACTTCTGGCCATCTCATTGATTGTATGAAGGAACATTTAGACGGAAAACGCCCTTTGAATGTCAACTGGTTTACTGAGTTCCTGCAACTGTTTAAATCCCTGCCGCCGTCTACTTTCAAAGCAGTCAGCTTGCGCTCTGCTGAGTATTCATA